>CAUQBM010000001.1:0-95297 GCA_963516705.1 uncultured Candidatus Saccharibacteria bacterium
AGAAAACGGAGATAACCTAGAGGCTGTTTCTGATAAAATATCTTCTGGTATATCATTAGTGTTGTATATAGTATTGATTATTTGTGGCTTAGTTTTAATCACCCATTTGTCGTTTTCTTTCTTCAAAATAACAGTGTAGACATCACCGGAGTTTCTATCTATGACGCCTCTCTGATAACTAGCCGCATACCAGTCCGCATCATTTCCTAGAATAATTTCTTTTTGAAGTATAAAAGATGATTTTAATTCTGGATATTTGGCAAATAATATCTCTAAAATATCATTTCTATATTCATTTATTTTGCTAGACATGAATTTTTGGCTATATTCGGTTTTTATAGATATATTTTCATCCGATCCTTTTACAGTAAATTCCGTGGAATTCTCATTGATAGAACCGGACTTAGATGACGTCTTTATTATGTATTTGCCGTCTGATAACTGTATCTTAGAACTACCGTTTATCGACGTAATTTCGGAAGTGCTTTTGCCTGTGTTACGATATATTTTCGCTGACAGATTTTCCTTATCGAAAGTTATAGATATAGTGTGTGTTGGCTGGATGAACATAATCGCTAGCAATATTAACGTTAATATTGCTAATGTAATGCTGCCGATGATAATATTCCTTCGATTCATAATTACTCCGTAAATGTATTAGCGTAGTTTCTAAATGTAATATTTAATTTTGACGGGTCAAACCCCTGCTCTTTAATCTTATTGAGAGCAGCATTTCTATATCCTTCTATAGTATCGATTTCTACGATAACTCCATTCTTATGGTTAGGGTCTGCCTTATATCCAATTGAATAAATTAAGTTTTTTATTGGTAATTTTTTAATTATAGGATTGGCGTCTTCTAGCTTTTTTTGTTCATTAGCAAGTCTGTCTGTTGTAGTTCTGTCTATTTCTGACGTTTTAGACGAAGACTGTAATTCTTTAATAGCCTTCTCTGTCGTGGGTGTGAGTGCAAAAATTATCCTTAGTGGATTGCCCTTCTTTACTTCGACATTAATATCCTCATCTTTAAAACCACTTCTTGATGCTTTAAAATTGTATTTTCCTGGCCTTAAATATACGACTTGCGAGCCGATAAATTTTTGATTGCCAGTAGTAATTTCGGCTTTATCGGGCGAGGTTAGTAGGTAAACTGGAGTGGTGTCATGCCTATTTACGTAGGTTATGGCACCATATACTAATGTACTGGCTGATAATAATATTAATATACTGCTAATTATTTTTTTATTCATCATTTCTTCCTAAACCAAGTTACGCTTGGTGATGTTAAACTCTCGCCGCCTGCTTTTGGGGCGTATTCACACAATGAGGCGGATGCTATATTTGAGTCAAATCCGTCTATATTACCAACAAAAACAAATGTATGTCCTGGACTATGGGCGACATCACCGGGTTTAAGGTCTGCTACGTTAATTGAGCTGCCGTTGCCAAGAGTTTGCCAGTTGGCTTCTGCCCACGCTCTCTGCACGCCAGTCGGTCCAGCTTTGCCGCCCTCACCTCCGTAGTTATAATTTTTATCAAACCCACTGTCGTTCAAAATTGTTGTTACAAACGCGCCACAATCAACACCGCCGCCATAACACGTACCGCCAGTAAATCTGTTCTCGCTTTTTGCTTTTTCTATAGCTTCTGCGTATTCAGGTTTTTTGTCTGTACGAACCTTTTTTTCTGGCCAGGCATAACGTTTGACATAGTCAATAAAGTCGCCGCCACCACTTGACGAAGAGCATCCTCCTCCACTTCCGCCCGTACTATTAAACCTTTCATAGATTTTTTGCGCAGCAGTACCGCGTATATTTTTAACCTCATCTTTTGTCATAGCCGACTTTTCAAAATCGTCATGCCAAAAAACAGTGGCGTCATCAACTGTCTTCAGGGTTTTTAACAATTCCCATGAGTTCGAAGCGGTGCCAAATCCACGAGCAGTAACGGGTCTTTCTGTCCCCTCTTGCACTAAATACTCTAATTCGAAGATCAATAGCTTGTCGTTGTCTTCTACTGGAATAGAATCGACCATACCTTTGTCATTAGGTGCACCACCATACTCTTGGCTATAATATTTTTTTAACTCAGACGGTATTTTGTTAGCTATAAGCGTTCGCCTTCCGAACGTCCACTGGGCGAGCCCCCAGCCACCAGACCCCCATCCTTGACCCACTTCGTGTCTAGTGGGGCTAAATCCTGACTCTGCCTGAATATTAGCCATCACGCCAGCTGTTTGTTCGGCGCTTAATCCTGCGTTGCGCAAATACCCCCAAATCTTTTCTTGGTTATCAGATCCTGACACTCCATTAGAAGATGATCCGGAACAAGTTGTTGAATCATTTTCTTTATACCAAAGAATATCGTTTGTTACATATGAATCGGGATATCCTGCCGCCAAAGATACTGGCTGCATAGTAATAGCAAAAGATATAGCAAAGCAAAGAGTGATAGATAGCTTTTTATACATCAGATCGATTCCTCTTATATTCGCTTATAATATCTGCAGGAACACCAATATTTTTTAAGGAGTCTGGGGATTTTCTATCATTAACACCTGTTATGACTGAATTATTTCTTAGGACTACATACGTGTTGTAAGTAGATTTGAATTTCTCGCTATAAATTTCTAAAGTAACCAACTTAAATTCGCCCTGCTCTTTTACTATTGAATACTTTTTTAATTCACGGTTGCCGTAGGTGCTGGAGGTAGAGTTCAGTAATTCAGTAATAACTTTCTGCTCTGATGATTGCTCGTGAGTGTTATTTTGATTGCTTTGATTTTCGTTAGTGTTTTGGGATGATGACAGAATAGTTGTGTATTGATTGCTGTCAGGGTTTTTAATAATGAGGAAAGTTGCCGTAATACTTATTAAAAATAATACGGATGATATTAATATGACTTTATTTTCTTTATTCATTAGACCTTCCTTGCATATTCCCAGTGCCATTGTTCGGGGTTGCTCCCACCCGGCTCAGCCCAAGCGGGATGCACATAACCGTATTTGTGGGCGTTAGCCTTTAGCCAATTATATGTAGAAGACCCAAACGCGCCAACTTCAATATCTGCAGCAAGTCCCCATCCGTGGTTTGATACGCATGGAGGAGCTGGAGCTGCTCTTGATCCCAGCTCTTTACTATATCTAATTTGCGTTGCGCAATCTCGATACGCTTCATTAATTGTTAAGTCTGAACCGTTATCGGCCTTGTACGCTTTATTCATCTCTTCCATAGCAATCGCAGCTTTCTTGTTCATCTTATTTTCTGGTGAAAAAGATAGAGCTTGTAGTTCTGAGTCTGGAATTTTACCATTTTCGTAGCTGCCCCACTTAGCCTGTGCTTCTTCTAATTGCGGCTCACCAACTGCTTCGCCATTGTCTGGAGCTTTAGTCGTGGTTGAAGGAGCGTCTTCTTCGTCATCTTCGCCATTGATTGATTGGGCAATCTGGAAGTCAATTAGTAATACTGACATTGCGGAAAGCTTTCTGTCGTCGTATTGCTTAGCGGAATTTTCAGTTCCAAATGACTCATTGGTAATATCTTTCCCTTCTTCATCTTTATATGTTTTTTCAGTAATTTTTGCGACACGTGTTGAATCTGATGGCGCTGTACACCCGCCATTGCTAAACCAATAGCTTCCGGTGCTAGCATCTCCACAGTCTTCTACAAAGTCATGAAGAGGAGTGTCTTTAACTATGTATCCATTATTCATGAGATCGGATATATCTGCGCCATCTGGAATGTCCATATCTTTCTGTATCCATCCTTCATCTTCGGCAATTTGAATAGCCTCCTCTACTGACATGTTTGCCTGGCTGTTGGTTATGCCGGTACACGGTAATCCTGCCATATTCACGGCTGGATCTTCCGATGATCCGCTGCCCATAGAAAAGTCTTTTGCATATCCGCAATATTTATCAGAATACATACCGCTTGCTGCTTTTGCAGTGGATGAATAAGATAATGCCATAGAAGGTAGCCTGAGAATATTAGATAGCATTGCTACTGGAGTTTTGCTATAAGTCCCATTAGCCATCATCATATTGCCCATATTATGGAATATACTACCTAAGAATGTATATCTACTGGACGTATCAAATGGACTTAATGAGGCGATATCCATTTCTTTTTGAAATTCTTCGTTTGCTATTTGGATTCCGTTGAATTCTGCTAATTGGCTCATTTTAAGCCCCGGTAACATCTGTCCCATAGATCCGCTTGCAAAGAACGCTGCCGCTCCAACGCCAAGTGCATCACCCAAATCCTTATACTGAGCATTATTTGATGTAAGCATACTTACTGCTAATTCTTTGAGGACTCTCTTTACGGTATCGCCAACGGCATACTTAAGTAGTTCTGTGGTTACTGTGGCTAATGTCTTTTTTGCAATCCAGTTTGCTAATGATGTTAATCCAAAACTGGCTGCCCCAGTAGCTTCTACTGCTAGGTCTACTAATTGAGAAGTATACATAGCAACTGGACTTAGTATATAATTGCACACTGGTTCGCTAGCCTCTTCGGCGGAATTGAGAGTGCGAACTATAGGATTCGTAGCTACTGAATATCCAGGAACGTAGTTTTTTGCAATTCCAGGCTTGTCGTTATTTACGCCCATTGCTGCTAGTAAATACGGAGAATCTAATGCCGATCCTTCGGCGTTATCGGACCCTTTCATCTTTCCTCTTTCGGTTAACATAGTGCCGATGGTTTCCATCGTTTCTTGAGAGAATCCACTGTCATTAGAGTCGAGTCCAGAAGCCTTAGCTTGTGAACCAGGAGATAATATTACATCCATAACTAGCCCTAATAAAGGTACTAACTGAATCGCTGCTACTCCTGATGCGATGATGTTGGGAAGTTTTAGTGCAAGGCATATTCCTGCTGCCGCGACGTATACTAGCCCGCCTTTTTTTAGTTTCTCTGTTGATTTTGTGACTCTTTCATTGATTCCACCGATAGCCTTGTCGTCGTTAAAGCCTGGTAATTTTTCTTTAAGTTTATTTGCCCTTTCTTTTACTCCGAGTTTTTTGTCAATTTTTGAAATTGCACTATTTCTTTTAAGACCAAATTTCTTGTAAAGCTTACTTATATGTTTCCCTGTCCAGGCGCGGAAACGCATTTTAAATAAGCCAGTTCTGCCATAGACTTTACTGGCAATTTTACGATTCTCTTTCTTTAGCAATTCGTCTTTTAATTTCGACGACTCAATAGGTTTTCCATCGTTTAATCCTTCCACCTTCCAGTGTGTTGGTTTTTTTTCTGGATAACCAGTTTTCTTCAGCTTCATTTCATTGCCATCAGCATCGACTGGAATAATTCCCGATTTCTTGAATTTCGTTAGTGCTTTATAGGACAATTTTCCTGTTCTACATCGTATCTTCTTACTGCTATTAGCACAGATTCCTGGACTATCTTTAGAATCCAGGAATCCGTTCATAGCCTGTTTGATTCTGGATATTTTAGCGGGTGTGGCGGAGTCGTTTTTCCAGGTTAAGCTTTCCATTATATTTTGCAACATTGTTGCTGGACTAAGGAATATTCCCAGAATTCCACCGCCCAGTCCCAATATTCCAGCAATAGCTGCAATCGGTCCGCGTTTTTTCAGCAAAGATTTGAATGTTACTGGACTTTTCTTTTTCCCTGCAGATGGATGATAAAAACCGTTGCCTGGAACAGAAGATTCCTGGTCATTAACGGCGGCGCTGGCGGAATCATTTTGTCTAGGATTCAAGTCCGAATCTTTATTATCAAACTGAGATTCAAGGTCGTTTATAGCATCCTTTTCGCGATCACTTAACTCTGACCCGCTGTCATAACCAGCCGAGATTTGATCAAACTTAGCCTGCTCAGCAGGATTTAATCTGCTGTCGGTTTCGGAATCTGTCGTATAATCAACTCGTGCCATATTTTCTCGCTATTTTTCTACACCGCTCCGTAGCCGCCGATTGGTGAATCTGACGGTTTTATTTGTTGCGATACGGGATTTGTATTGATCAAATTATATTCGGTATCGCTAGCCTGAATCTGAATGTGAACATGATTTTGTCCAGCAAAGAATAATCCTTGCCCAACTGGGAAATTGGCTAATCGTTTCTGCTCTTCATCTGTCAATTTGAACACTTGCGCCAAAACGTCAACGGCGCTGGCGGACTGTTTCAAAAGTAGCTGCATTGAGGAGTTGGAAACGATTGCTCGCCCCATTTTACTTCCGACGAAGTCTTCCACGTCTTGCGTGATAGTTGTTAATCCTAATTGATATTTGCGGGCGCGCTTGGCCAACGAGAATAAGAAATTGGCAGAATCGTCATATTTCATCAATTGCCAAGCCTCGTCAACAATCAACATACGTTTCCTCTGGTCGGTACGCGTAATATTCCAGATGTGGTTCAGAACAATATACATCGCCGTTGGTCGCAGTTCATCTTCCAAGTCGCGA
Organism: uncultured Candidatus Saccharibacteria bacterium; assembly: GCA_963516705.1. Lineage (GTDB taxonomy): Bacteria > Patescibacteriota > Saccharimonadia > Saccharimonadales > Saccharimonadaceae > Nanosynbacter. The sequence goes on from CAUQBM010000001.1 coordinate 6,437, forward strand.
ATGTTAAAGACAACCATATTATTATTAATATCAATGTTACTCTGTTGTGAAAATATTCCCGCAAACGTTCCAGAGGTAAATTTGCGAAGTCGCTGAGCCAGACTTGGACCAGTTCCGCCCATGTGAAGCAAAGTGTCGTATAGGTCGGAAATCGTCGGTGGCGTGGAATTGTGTGTTAGTGGATCCGAAGTAATACCAACGCGTGCGTAGGTGTCGATTAACGCTTGGTCAATATCAGCTTCTTCTGCTGGCGATAATCCTGCTACTACTTGCCCGCCGGCCCCTACTCCTGCGCCGCCCAGCATTTGCCTGAGTAGTCCGTGTAGAGTAACTAAGTTAGCTCGCAGTGCGTCATCTGCTTCATCAGTGTCAATAACACGCGGCAAATCAAACGGATTGATCCTCGTGTCGCTACTTAAACTTAATCGAATATAACTGCCACCAACCGCGTCGCATAGTTTTTGGTACTCGTTTTCTGGGTCGATAATCACAATATCAGCCCCGACCATCATACTTCTTAAAGCCTCCAATTTAACGGTAAATGATTTACCGGCACCAGACTTAGCGAACACGACCATATTGGCGTTTTCCAGAGAGAATCTGTCAAAAATCACCAAGCCATTATTATGCATATTAATTCCGTAAAGCACGCCCTTATTGTCCGTCAAATCGGCTGAAGTGAATGGAAAGCTGGTTGAAATTGCGCCAGTGTTCATGTTGCGGCGAATCTGTAGTTCATCAGTCAATTGTGGAATAGAGCTATTCAATCCCTGTTCCTGCTGACTGGAAGCCACTTTTGAGAACACCAATTGCTGACCAAAAATAGTTTCAATTTTATGCTGGATGAAATTTAGCTCGTCCAAGCTGTCGGCGTAAAGCGTAATATATAAGCCGTAGCGGAAGAACTTTTCGGCGCCAATCTGCAATTGGTCACGCAATTCTTCGGCGTCTTGTAAAGCCGCTTCCAAGCCTGGATCGCGCACCTTTCCCTTTTCCATGTTTATATTCATGGTTGCTTCCAGCTGGGTAACTTTTTTACGCAGGTTATTCAGGACAATTTGCGTATCGACTGGATAAATAAACATACTAATATCCAGTACTTCATCGATGTTAATAATTGAGCTAAGCCAGCCGGTGTAGATTTGACGAGGATAGCCATAAACATACATTGTGCGACCATATTTTGAGCCAAGTCGAAAATGGTCAGAATGAAGCTCAATACTACTTGGCGCAATAAAATCACGCAAAGTTCGAACACCGGTTAAGAAGGCCTGTTCGACTTCGGCTTGCTCCCTTGCTCGTTGTTGAGCAGCAATATCAACGGCATCTAATTTCTTCTTTGCCATTATGACCTTCCTCCTCTCGGTGACGGACCAGTCCCCTTAGTTACGTAAGTGGTCGTAAGCTCGCTCGGGTCAATGTCCTCTAGCGATTCACGTGACGACGTGTCGGGATTATATGAGGTGTAGAATAATTCACCCAGTTGTCTGGTATTTAATTGCCAGCTTTTTACGCCCATTTGGAATAGACCATTCATAACCGAATCGATGCGGTTTTTAATTTCATCTTTAGCTTTGGTGTAGGTGACTTGGTCAATTTTTGTTACAGTTGCCTCTTTTTTCCCACTGAAGAAACTATTGAACAATCCCTTAGTTTGCTGTTTGAAGGCATTTTCCTCGCCGGCTGGATAATATGGAACGACAACATAAAAACTCTTATCCATAATGTTTGCCTCTTGTGCCAGAATATCAATAAAATCCATATAATCGTCCATTAGGACGTTGAGAAGCATATTGTCTTGATTGCGGCGAATTTCAGCCAATCTGTCCAGATATGGGCCAATGTCCACGCGGCGTGAACGGATAAGAACTTGAATTGGGAAATATAGAGAATTAATGAAGTTTTGATAACTGAACTCAATTCCCTCTCTTTCGCGTGAACTCATCAGGTCAAAGTTGATCGATTCACATTCCACTACCGCCCGAAAACTGCCGTCGCTCATAATGATCATATTTTCACGCATCTCAGAGAAAAGCAGCGTATTCTGGGTGCTAATTGGTCCTTTTTGCTTTTTGTCGTCAGGGGTTTTATCTGGAGCTGGTGTGGCTGGATTTGGTCCCGAACCAATTGCTGCTGATGGCTGCTGAGAGACACCAGGAAGAGCCGCATTGGTTTGCGGAACCTGCTGATAAGATTGTTGATTTTGTAACTCTGGTTGCATAAACCCCACCTAACGTAGTGAAATCACCACTTCCTCATCTGATAATTTATTTTCTTGTTGAATTCGATTTGCCTCACGCGCAATCGTTTCAATCGAGAGGTCGCGGTTATTTGCCAGTTCTATTATAGCAGGTGGCACCTCGTTTACGCTAGCTTGCGGCGTGGTTGTAGGCTGAGTTTGAGCTGGAGCGTTCGCGGCAGGCCGTCCGGACACTGGATTTAATACGGATTGACGCATTGTTGGGTACGGATTCATTTGTAGTGGTGTGGCTGGAGCAGGATTATCTGGCTGAGATGATTGAGGTGGTTGCGCGGGAGGCGGCGTAGCAGATTGCCCTGTTTGCATTTTTTGGATAACTTCTTGTCGCCTACGAACATCGGACTGATTTATTAAGTGATTGATATTTTGTGCTGTAGTGCTATTTTCATCCAATATGTCGTTAGCTGCCTGTCCTTCGTTGAATAAATCAGCACGCATCGAGCTATTCGGATTATTGACGCCACGAATTGACCAACCCTGACTATCTACCAAATTCGCCAAATATGACAATCTTCGCTGGACTTCGGCTTGATCGTAATTATTACCGTAAGTCTTCTCCTCGACTTTTGGCGCGATAACTTCGACTAATCTTTCAATTCCATCAGGCTGCCATAGACGCTTTTTTGGTTTTAGCATAAAAGAAATGACTGCTGCCAAATAAACTTCCATCGGTTGATCTTTTTTAAGCGGTAAAGCTAGCGCTCCAAAGAATAAAATTATCGGCACAGGAATTATTGCCAAAGGTAGTAAAATTGTACTCAAACCGTACGCAATAGCGATTCCGATAACAGCTATAATTAAGAACACAAACTGTCGGAAGCTAAACGGCCCGAGCAGTTTGTCCTCCGCCTCGACATCTTGAGGAACTTTATACACCGACATACTGCTTATATTATATCAAAATATGGAGATTATAGCATGTTGCGGAAAATTTCAAATTGCTCTTTAGCTGCATCAGTTGCATTAGCTGACAACCTCTTATCAGTAAGAATTGTGTTGATGACTTTCTTAAGATCTTGACGTTTCTTATCAGTAATAACAGAGGTATTCTTAACAGCTTCTATCAACAACTTAACGGCATCAGCATCCGTAGACGCTAAGGTTTCAGGCCTGTACTTACCACCCTCTAGCCATTCGGCGAAGTGATTCATGAGGTCTCCCCTGTTATTAATATCGCCCTTCAGCATATCATCGATGAGCTTACCTCCCATAAAGGACGCCTTATTCCTTACGCCAGATTCCGCTAGCGCTGAAGCTGCAGAAGAATAGAATTCTGGCGGCAATTCACTAAGAAGCTCGGCGACTTCCGTTGCGGTACCGTATTTAATCTGCTCCTCAATTGCGGCTTCACGTATAAATATGTTATTGCTATCCAGTACTGTTCCATCTGAAAGCGCCACGGAATTGCCTAAAGATATCTTTTGTCTTTGCTCAGCGCTCAGCTTATAATGCTTCATAATCTGACGAGCTTCATCAACAGACTTGGCGTATTCACTACGGCTGGTTGCTATGGCTGAAGCTAAGGCTGCATTTGCACCAATCAAATTGCCATTTGCATCTTTGAATACATTGCCGCCAGCCTTCTCTTGAAGTTCCTTGCTGTTTATCAATTGCTCTGCAAATTCACTATGCTGCTGGCGTTGAGCGTTATTCTTAATTAGTCCAGACACTGCAATTTCGGTTTCTAGGTCTTTAATATCATTCATGAATGCAGTTTGCTGCTGATGAGCTTTCAAATCTCGTCGAGTTGCATAGGTAGCTGACACGGTTCGTAGAGCACGATCGTACAGAGGTCTCTTCCCATACGTATCAGTTGGTGCATGACCCAGTGTAGCTTCGGTGTAGCGATTATCATCTTGTGCGGATAACAGATCTGCACGCCTGGAAGCCTGTCTGGCATACAAGTCCGACTTCTTATACTTGGCTGTATTTCTAAATGAATTCTCGGCATCTTTCTGTGAAGTTTCCAGATCTTTTTTACGTAATCTACTGTTATGATCTGCCCAACGGCGTAAACGATTTGGGTTGAATCGCGCCATATTGGGGTTGGCCAACTTCTTGTTTTTAATAGTTTCGCGGCGATCTTTAGCCCAGTTCTTAGACCTGTCGTATAAGCCCTTGTTTTTGTCGTTGACAATTCCAGCAAATTTGCCCAATACTCCGCCACTTAACTTCATAATTAGAGGAGTTATAGCCAAAGGTATTATTTGAACTAGCATGCCTAGTATATGCATTATTGCGCCATTTGAGCCAGAGGCATTTTGTATAATTATTATTCCCGCCAGTTGAGCTCCACCGAATACTACAGCAAATGCTGGGAAAAATACTAGCATTGTTAAGAATGAATCTCGCCATTTTTTAAACCACTTTTCTGTTCCGGGCAGCAAGTAGCAAACAAATGCTAAAGGTGAAATGATTATTAATATAATAATAAGTGCTTGACGAGCCGCCATAATTAGGAGTATGAAGAGTAAAGTTAAGCCAGCTAATGTCGCGGCAGGTACTAGCATCGGTAATAATTCCGTAGTAAGTGCTAGTGATACGGCGTATCCTGCTCCTACCGCCAGCGCTCCATTCGACAGCGCTGTACTGATAACTTCCGACCACGTCCATGTACTTGTATTTTCCCCTACGGTGGATATTGTGTTTTTAATCCCCATGAAGGCGTCTTGGAAAGCGTAGCCGGCTATGTTTGATAAATCCAGTAATATAGCACAAATCGTAAATGATAAGTTGACCAACACTGCCGCAATTACTAACCTAGGGAGCATTTTTTTAACGCCGTAATTGCTAATTCCTACGGAGGTTAATTGTGAGTAGATAATCACCAAAAACGCCACGATAAACGCCACGTTGCTAATGTTCCGCATAATGACCCACGCCAGATAAATTCCACTGTTTTGATTGGTTGTTTCTAAAGGTTTAGTTTTTAAGAATTCCTGAAGTGCGCTGTACATATAATCTATGCCATCAGCTAACCAATTGGAGAGTGGACAGATGATCCACCCTATTCCCTGTACGTCACAGGAAGTACCTGTTGAATTTTCCGAGGGAGATTCAATTGAAATAGTTGAAGTGCTGGTTTGTTCGTAGGTGTTCGGTGGTGTAAATGAATAAACCGCGTAGGTTGCCGAGCTTAGCGAAGATATTTCGCTTGATGGGAAATAAATAATCTTGGTTTCTTTTTTATTCTTATCTTCATTAACATAAACAAGCGAATTATCAGGTAGGTTAAATTGTTTAATCTTTTTATCATCACTTACCTTTGTATATTTTTCTTTATTATAGGTTAAATTATGGCCGCTCCATTCTGCGTCTACGGCGTAAACAGAAGTCGAGTACGTTAAGGTATTAAGAAAAATGCCCACCAGCATCCCTGCTATCAGCAATATAAACCATCGCAACGTCACAATGAGAGGTTGCTTGCGTGAGATTAACCACTCCATCTGAGGTTATATTAGCATTTTTGATGGAAAAAGTCAAGAGAGAGTGTATGAAGCATGCGTCTAGCTACCTCATCGTCTAGAATCCTCTAATGCCTTTCTTGTGTCTTCTTGAGATGTAGCGATAATTATTTTCTCCCCAGAACTACTATTATTCTCATTATTATTCTTATTATTAGCAATTTTATTTAATGCTTGAATGACTTCTGGGTCAAGCTTAGCAAAAGTTGATCCTGATGGGTTTATTGCACTTGTCGCTTGGTCACTGCTTATACCGCCACCGTTAATCCTATCAAGCTGGGAACTTTTTGTCATACCAGTAAATTTATCTAGGGAAATAGACTCTCTCGCTGCCGCATTATGAGCACCATCTATAGTTGAGTCTTGTCCGCTTGCCCATTTTAGTAAGCCAGGGTCCTTATCGAATACACTGCTATTAGACTCTTGAATATTGCTTCTAAGTTTCGCACTCATGTCGTCGCTCATGTAGCTTTCAGATTCACTAATCGCCTGATTATGTGCGTCAATACCCCCTGGACCTCGACCAGACAAGAGTATGTTTTGTGCGGCTCGAGCTTTTACATCGTCTCCGTTTTTGATGGCATCAGATAAGGCAGATTTCAATTCTTGTATGGAAGCATTTCCGAAACTTATTTGTGCGTTTTTAACTTCTGTAGAAATTAATGAATGAGTCATCTCTTGAATTCGCGCCTTTGATCCAGGCAATTCTAAGCTACGCAGTCTGCTATCATATTTTCCAGAGGCAAGAGATTCTTTGAACCCTCTATCTGCGTATGCTTCATAGTTTGCTTGATCAATTTGACGAAGTTTTTTATTGTCATTGAACCGCTTCATGGCTTTATGGGCGCCGATAGTGAATGGATTTTTTCGTCCACCTGGACCCTTACTTAAAAACTCTGCCTTCCTAGATGACATCATGCCTGAAGCTGTATTTGACACTAATCCGCCAAGCCGTGAAACACCCAATTTATTAGCAAAGCCACCAATGCCACCTACGATTTTGCCCATGATTGAGTTGGATTTTATAGCTATAACAGCTACCATAAATGTTCCAATAAATAGTGCAGCTAAAGCCATGAGTCTCTGTATACTATTAGACTTCCCTTCTCCTAGCGTGAGTGAAGCTGCAAACTTTAGTCCGCCATAATATATAGATGCTAGAGGATAAAGAAAAACCAATCCAGTAAACATGCTTTTCCATTTGTCAAATAGTTTTTGAGTATTTGGCAATACCCAAGCCACTAAAGCTACAGGAGAAAAAATAGCCAATATAGGAATAAGCATAGATCTTACTTGTAGTGCTAACAGGCCCGCTATAATTCCAATAATTGCTGGGATGATCATGGCGCCCAAGAACAATATTATGGCAGGCCAACCCAATACTGCACCAGCCGCTAAGGTGACTCCAACACTACCAAAAACAGTAGCAGAAAGAAGTATAGAATCTAATAATACAGACCATCCATTTGCTGCTTTAAGCCCAGAGTATGATTCAAATCCACTAAATATACCGTCTATACTTTTACCGGTGATATTAGCAATATCAATTATCACCTGCATGAGATAGTAAGATATATTAATAGCTACCGCCACAATAACAAGTCTTGGTAGCATTTTTTTGATACCGTAATTGGATATTCCAATGTTTGATACCTGAGATATAACAATTCCTAAAAATATAACGACTAATATAGCGTTAGCTAAATCGCGCACCTTTGTCCACGAGTCGTAATAGGCTCCACTTCTATCAAGGGGGTTGTTGATTAGAAGAAATTCAAAAATAGACCAAGCCCCATCCGCAAAACCAATAGCGACGTTTATCGCTGGACATATAAAATATCCCAATAGTCTGCTATCCAGCACGTCCATGCAGTCCTTTTTATCTTCTTTGTCTGACGCGTCAGGATTCTCCACCTTTGCAGACTGACCTTGCTTACAGGCGTTTAGTTTTTTGTCGTCACTCTTGTATTTTGTTTTGCAGTATTCAGAATCACCCTTATGTTCTATTCCGTCTTTACAGGCCTCTAGCTCTTCCCCCGCCAGCCCCGCGCATGCAGTGTCTGTGGCTGACTGTTTTAGAGCTTCTTGATACTTTGGCGCTGACTCCACTAGGCGCTGGTATATATTCATACACTGCCATTCAGAAATTTTTGCGTCATAGTGTTTCTGTGGCCATTCACGGTTATTTGATCCGCCCACATTATAACCCTGTCCGTCGCCAGGTAGGTAATATGAGTTAGTTAAGTTTCCATTACTATCTACATCTTGTATTTCCCAATCTTTCGAGTCATGTCGTTGAGGTTGAGGATTGTTGTCTTTTATGCATCCTCTTATCATGGACCTTGAGACAAGATATTTTATGCTAGGATCGGAGTTTTCTATACCATTTTTATAACCTGATAAATTTGTTAGTACTTCAAATATCTTCCCTTTTGAATATATGTTAACGTCGTCTTGTCTATCATCTTTTCCTCCTGCAGACTTCTTTTTTTTACCAAATGCACCACTTCCATTTATACATTCGTCTTCGGACAGGGTGTAGTTAGTGCCTCTCCTGTATCCTATTTTGCAAAGCAATACCTCTACAGCGGAGGATCTTCCTTGTGGCTGTATATTGAATTGACTAACAGCTGTACTCATAAGTTCAGCTGAGTTGCAATCAAAATATCCTCCCGAGTTATTGTATCCTGTAAAGCCTGGAAAAGTTCCTACGTAAGCTCCGTCGCCAACGTTATTAAATATTTTTCCCTTTTTCAGCTCCTCTACGTTGCTGTTGGGCGCCTTACTTCCCGCACGGACAAAACATGTATCTAATGCGCGCGCATAAACATAGAACTTATATTTTTCTTGAGTACTGAGACCGTCAAAATACCCAGCGGCAAATGCAGGTAAAGAGGTTAATAGCGTAGAAATTGGTAATATAAATAAGGCGCTTACGCACAAATATAAAACTATATTCTTAAAGACGTTTCTACGATCGTACCCACTCATAAACATAATCACCTTCATTTAATCATATATGAAGGTGATTATGCAAATAATTATACAAAATAAGTACTTTATTGATCTTGGACTTTTATTGTCGTCTCTTTGCCGTCTTCATTGTAGTTGAATTCGGAGCTGTTCTCCATGTGTATTATCCATGCGCCTTCGCCTAGATTTGCATTGGTGCTATGGCTATTGTCGCCATATAGATTATCGCCTTTTTTGTGGTGAGTAACCAGTGCCTTAAGTAAACTGTCTGGTTCAACATCTCCTGAATAATTGTTGAACCCATCAAGCTGATAAAAATTAGTACCAAAAATTCCGTACCTATCGATTTGCACATCTCCAGCACCGGTCCCATAGGGATTCCTCAAGTCTTTGCCGTGATACCATGCTCCGTAGCACCCCCCCTCACTAGCTTTTGCCTGTAAAACGGCAGAAGCTTGAGTTCCTGGAACAGGAGCAGGAACGGGATAGTCATCATCTGGATGATCTAGGTTATATCCTATAGATTTTCCAAGGTAATACATGGAATCCTTAAAACCTTGACGATAATCCTCGTCTACAAAAGTTTCTGCCATAGAATCGGTAATAGTATTTACTGATGTTTTGTCAAGACCATATTCTGGGTTTTGCAACATACTTGTCACAGCAATTACTGACCCTACTTGAGAGCCTAATTTATCTGCAGCATCTTTTTTTTCAACTGAAATACAATTCTGAAGTGTATAGATTTTTTCGTCTATATGCGGAAATGGAAAGCCTTGTTTTTTAATAAATTCTGTTAATGTTTCTAACGGTTCTTCACCTCTATTTAGCTTATCTGCCGTTTCGTCAACATCTACGGGTTTTTGAGGCATAACTTCTCTGTATTCTTGTCGTACCTGCTCTGGGGTTTTTAATAGTGATGGAGAGCTTGTCTCTTCTACTGAAGGTGTAGGATCTTGAGTTTCTTGCGACGTGGATGTTGTATCTGGAGTTGGCTCACTGTAGCTTTCACCACAGGCTGACAGTGGAGCTACTGCAGCTAACAATGCTGCTGCTGTAGCGATGCCCTTTAAGGCCTTTTCTTTAAGTGAAGTTGAAAGTTGTATCTCTGAATCACTTGGGTTAAATTGTTCACGATTTCGAACCATAACGCTTGGGATCCTTCCTCTGACATTGTCAGATATTTTATTATAAAAATTCCTTAGACCTTCCAGTCCAATTGGCTATATAATAACATAAATTGTACAGAAATGCAATAAAAATGGTATATTTTCCATAAAAAAACACCCTATCAAGGGGTGAATTATCTGTGGCGCGCTCGACCGGATTCGAACCGGCGATCTCCTCCGTGACAGGGAGGCGTGATAGGCCAACTTCACTACGAGCGCATATCAATATCCCTTATATTATCAGATTACTTCTGTCTTTTCAAGGAAAATGTTTGCTTTTTTCGCTTGACTATTTTACAATTTAGGTATAAGAGAAAATTTTATGACAAAAAGAAATATTGTAATCAGTATATTCATCGCAACAGTAATCGCAGGAAGTGTTTTTATACCCAGAATAGCTTTAGCTGCCAGCTGCGGCGGCGCGGAAACTTCTGTTATTTCTTGTGAAGGCGAAGGCAGCACGGCAATTATCAACATAATAAAGCAAGTTATTAAAATTTTAACCGCTGGAGTTTTGGTCGCGGCGGTTGGTGCTGTTATATATGGCGCATTCTTATACACTACTTCTGAGGGTAGTCCAGATAAGATAAAAAAAGCGCGTGAAGTCTGGACCAATACTGTCATTGGAATAATAATGTTTGCGTTTATGGTGGCAATTACTAACTTTATTATTCCAGGAGGAGTTTTCGATTAATGAAAAAGATTATAATAGCGATGTCTTTAGTGATTATAGGGTCGTTTGGGGCGAGTATGGCTTTCCCAAGTACTTCTTTTGCTGAAAGTAATGAATGTGATAAAAAAGGCAGAATTTTGACATTGAAGCCGTGGTATGACGGATTGACGAAAGGTGACTGTTCTATTAAAGATATTGGTTCGGACGCTGACTCACAGGCAAATTTTATCTGGAGAGTCGTGCTTAATATCGTTGATGATTTGTTGCAGCTTATTGGCTACACGACTGTTGGATATATCATGTACGGTGGTTTCTTGATGATGACCAGTAATGGTGCTCCAGATAAGGCCGCTCATGGACGAAAAACTATTATGAGCGCAGCGATTGGCTTGGTTATCGCCTTAGCTTCTGTTGCGTTGGTTAACTTTATATCATCAAATATAGGAGTATAAAATGAGATATATGGAATTTTTTGCTGGATTGTTGGGGAGTGCTGATAGTCTTGGTGTGCCGAAGGATAATGGTGTAGATATTATGAAGTTTGTTAATTTAGCATTTTGGGTGGCTGGTGTCGTAGCCGTTATTATTGTTATTATTGCTGGAATAAACTATTCCCTGTCCTCTGGTGATCCAGCTAAGACGGCTAGCGCAAAGAATACTATTCTATATTCAGTTATTGGTTTGGTTATTATTGCTAGTGCGATTGCTATAACAGGTTATATTATAGGAAAGGTTTAAGATGAAGATTTTTACAAAAATCCTGACGGCTGGAATACTAATGATTGGGCTTCTTGGAGTGTTTACTCCGGCGGTATCTGCAGCTAACGGTATTGATATTTGCTCAAATGGAAATGAAAACTCTGTCTATTGTAAAAATAAGGGCAGTGGCGAAACTCAAGTGAACGGTATTATAAAAACTATCGTTGAAGTTCTACTTACGGCCGTTGGTGCTATTTCGATTATTATGATAGTTATTGGCGGTATTATGTTTGCACTTTCCAGTGGTGACGCCCAGAAAGCTGCAAAAGCCAGGAATACTGTTTTATATGCGGTAGTCGGTTTGGCTGTATCGTTATTCGCATCGGCAATTGTTAATTTTGTATTTAATAGGTTTAATTAGGAGAAAATATGAAAAAATCAATAATATCAATAGCAATTATGACATGTGCGGTGTTTGGAGCATCGGTTTTGTCTACCGCTTCCCTGTCGGGCAGTGTTTCTGCTCAGGTATCTAAAGGAATTGATACGGCTACAACATCGGAAATGAAAGGTAAAAGTATTGACGGTGATGGCGGTCTAATAAAAACAGTAGTTAATGTTTTGCTTTGGGCTGTGGGTATTTTGTCTGTTATTATGATTATTTTTAGCGGATTTCGCTATATTACCTCGGCTGGCGACGCTTCAAAGACAAAATCTGCTCAGAGTACGCTCATTTATTCAGTGGTTGGGCTAATTGTGGCTATTATGGCATACGCGATCGTTAATATGGTTACAAATCGACTATAATAAATCCATAATTAGTTTTACAAATAACAGATAAAAATGTATAATAGTAATATCATTAAACAAGGAGAAAATAACAATGAATAAATTAAAATTAATCTTGGCGGGACTACTGGTAGTACCAACTGTTGCTTTGGCTGTAGCTCCAGCGGCAAGTGCCGAAGGTGATTTTACCTTAACTAATGGCGTAAATAGTGCAAGAGGAGAAGGTGTGAGTGAAACCGCTTCAGATCCTCAAACTTTGGTTAAGCAATTTGTAAATATATTCTTGTTTGCTGTTGGTGCATTAAGCGTTATTATGCTTATCTGGGGTGGTATCCGTTACACCACTTCAGCTGGTGATAGCAATAAGGTTACTGCAGCTAAGAACACAGTTTTGTATGCAATTGTCGGTTTGGTGGTTGCAATCTTGGCATACGCAATCGTCAATATGGTTATCGATAAGTTTAAGGGTTAATCTACTCTACCGGTAAAAAAGAGCCTCGCTGATGAGGTTCTTTTTTTATGGCTAAAAAAATACCGCCAACTTGTGACGGTATTTTCTGTGAAATGGTTTTTACAGAACTTGAATCTTCTTTGCTTTTTCTTGCTTTATCTTTTCAAAAGTAATTGTCAAAACGCCATCTTTTAATTCTGCCTTAACACCTTCTTCATTTACAGCGGTTGGCAATGCTAATGTACGGCTGAATTCACCCCAGTAACATTCTTGGATGTGCCATTGGCGAACATCTGCTTCGTCACCGCTAGACAGTGTGCCGCTAATTGTTAAGATGCCGTCAGAAATGCTTACGTCTAGGTCGTTTCGATCTACGCCGGCAGTACGAGCTTTGATAACTAGGTTATTTTCTGTCTCAAAAACGTCAACAGCCAATTGACCCATTGCATCATCAGCTTCATCTTCCCAATTGTCGTCGGATCGTGTTGTTGATGTACTGTTGCTTCTACTGTTGTCGTCGTCAAAACCAGGTAGCAGATCGTCGTTATCATCGTCAATAAACGCCGCAGCCAATTCCTGTTCTGTTAGTAATGTATCATCTTGCTTTCGGGCCATAATTTCCTCCACTTTTATAATAGGCTCATTGACAAAGTCTTTATTAGTATAACTGTAATGTGCGTTATAATCAACAGAGAAAGGCTTAAAACGTAAAAATTACAATGTTTGACACGCTATTATCAATCATCGCTCCTCACCACTGTTATAAGTGTGGTAAAACGGGTGGTATTTTATGCTTAGATTGTAAAAAATACATCATGAGTCGGAAGTATGATATGTGTGTATTATGTGGTGATTTATTGGAGAATGGCAACTTATGTAAAAAACATAAGCTCCCCTGTGATATGATCTGGTGCTTTTCGCGACGTACAGGTGTTGTTGCAAAAATAATTGATGATTATAAGTTTAACCGTGTTCAGGCGGCGGCTGGATTGCTAAGTGAGTTCTTAGACGAAGCTCTGCCTGAATTGCCGTCAGGTACAGTAATCGTACCGATTCCTACAATTTCTAAGAATATTCGGCGTCGTGGATTTGATCATATCCGAAAAATTGCTATTAAACTATCTCGACGTAGAAAAATAGAGTGTTGTTCCCTGCTCCGGCGCAGAAATAACGTCACTCAGCACTTTACGAAATCTTCCGCCCAGAGAAAACGTCAAGCAAAGGAGTTTTTTGAAATTGCGGGTAAAGCTGATAAAAATAAGCGATATATCATTATTGACGATATTTTTACGACTGGCTCAACTGTGTTGGCGGCGACGGAATGTTTGAGAAAAAATGGCGCCAAACATGTGGAAATTGCGGTTATTGCCAGACATGGGCGTCCGAAATTATGAATGATGATAATGACTGCCGCGATGGATTTCTTGGGCGCGGTATAATTGCTCAGCTAAAATAAGACGAACTAATTGGTGCGGAAATACTAAGTTAGATAATGACCAGACGATGTTGGATTTTTGACGCAAGTCGCTAGTAACTCCGTAAGCACCACCAATGATGAAGACGATATGCTTGTCGATATGTTCGGTTATTAAGTTAGATAATTCCGGTGATGATAGGTTTTTGCCGCGCTCATCGAGCAAAATAACGAAATCGTCCGAATTAAGGCGTGAAAAAATACGCTCAGACTCTTCCTGGCGCGCTCTGTCGTCTTCAAAGCTTGAATGCGGTAGAATAATCATTTCCGCAGCGAAAGGCGCCCGTAGACGCTCTAAAAAACGAGAAACGCCTGGTTGAACCCAGGCTTCATGCTTTTTTCCGATTGTTATAATGGTGATTTTCATAATATCTATGGCGGAGAGAGAGGGATTCGAACCCTCGATGAGTTGCCCCATACCGCTTTTCGAGAGCGGCCAGTTCAACCACTCCTGCACCTCTCCGTATCTAACTAATTCGGGAAATTATTTTTTATCAGTCTTCTTTGAGTCTTTGGCTACTATAGTGCCGATAATACTCCAGACGATACATAGAGCTAGACCGACGCCGCCTAATTGACAAAACTTAACCATCCACTTACTGGCTTCATTCCAAGTTATCAATTCAAAGAACTCTGCGCCAGCTAAAATTGCTATAGCAGTTGAACAGATTGCAACAATTCCTAATCCTGAATATTTTACGTACTTAATAAAATTCATACCCCTCCTTAGGTTAATTGGTACACCCGGCAAGATTCGAACTTACGACCTCTGGCTCCGCAAGCCAGCGCTCTATCCAGCTGAGCTACGGGTGCATACAGCCTTTCGAAAAGGCTATAACAAAAATATAAGGTACCTTCATTGCTATAAAGCACTGAACTTTTGTATTCTACCACATAAAATATAGTCAATCAAGCTATAGCTTTATCAGCCGAATAAACTTCTCTAAGGCGTCTGGTTTAATTTCTTGCATTGGTAGGCGCGCTCCGAGCATATCAACAATTCTCTCGCCCTCTGCTTCGGAAAAGTAAATAGTTAAACCTGGTGAGAATCGTTTTACTGGCAATAATAGAATCGAATGTTGGTTATTTTCGTGAATTAATCCAAATGCGCGAAATTCGCTAAAATCGTGTAAAACATCGGCGATGTAAATACCTTTGGGGCTAATCGCGTAGTTTATTATTTGAGGGGTTTTGTTTGATAGTACAAACAAGGCTACAGCCATAATTGGCAATAAAACTGCGAAAGTCCAGTTTTTAAACACCAAAATTGCCAAAGCCATTAATCCTATCAACACAATGACAAAAAACACGTACCACAATTTACCGCGTTGAACTTGCACGCCTTCTGGTGCGTTCCAGGCTATTGGCTCAGTTAAATCAATCCTGTCAGATGATGGCGTTTCAAAGTCTTGGTTTTCTGGACTATCGTTCATGACGTTAGTATATCACGATGAGAATTAGTGAACAATTAAACGTTAGTGGTTGATCCGCCACTTAAAGCTGCGCCAAGGATAAAGTTGATTATGGCGTAAGCAAAGACCGCGATTAGTAGACCGATGATTGCGTATAAAATTGTGTTTTTGGCGTTTGTGACAGATTCTTTTTTACCGCCAGATATTACGTAGCGGAAACCGCCGAAGATTAGCATAACGACGCTTAAGACGCCGACGCCGAATAGCATAATGTTGATGGCGCGCCTTACGATTGATGAATCACCATTAGCTAAGTTGGATGGCGTATTGTCGCCGCGTGCTGCGTTAATTCCGGCTGGCGCACCGCCTTCGCCTAATGCAGAAACTGGAGCCGTCACCAAAGCTACGCCGAATCCGATTGTAAGTAATCCTATTATAATTTTAGAAATATATCCTTTTACCATAATTCTATTATACTCTATTTACGACAAAGCTATCAATAATTGCACTTATATGGTACACTAAATAGTGAATTTGGAGGAGTACCCAAGTGGCTGAAGGGGACGGTTTGCTAAATCGTTAGTATGGAGAGATCTGTAGCGGGGGTTCGAATCCCCCCTCCTCCGCCAAAATTCAGAGATAGTACGGAAGGGTGACCGAGTGGTTGAAGGTACCGGTCTTGAAAACCGGCGTGCGGTAAAACGTACCGAGGGTTCGAATCCCTCCCCTTCCGCCAAAATAGTGCTATTGAATTTGAAAAAATAGGAGATCCATGTGAGTCTCCTATTTTTATTGGTTATGATGGAGATTTTTATTTATCTTGTTTGACTTGAATCGTACTTTCGTAACTTGCGCCAGATAGACGATCAAACATAAAACGTCGGTTAAATAACGCTACGGCAATTGTAATTAATACGAATAATATGAATGCTAAGAATGTAATTGCGAATAGACAGAGAAATAATAGCGAATTCGCTTCCTTATTCAATTCATCCGCGAGGTAAAACAAGCCTGCGGGAATGATGCGAAAATATATCGTGAGTAAGATTCCTCTGAAAATTGTGCGAATCCATTTTTTATTTTCAAATGTTAGTCCAAACTTTAATAATGCGCTACCAAAAGTTTTACCATTCAGTAGAGGAATTAGGCTGAAATAGAGGGCTAAAAATAGCGAAAACGGAAGTTGGGTTTTTGACAAGGTGTAAAGAATGCGGACGATAACAGCGTCGATTATTAGAGATAAACTAACACGAATTCCAGAAACTCGTGAGCCGGCCTCAAGGGATTTTTCATCTATTTCTTCCCTGGATGGAAGTAGCCACATCGCAAACCAGCCCAGAAAGTAACCGACGCATCCGCCTATCGTGTTCTGGATGATATCATCGACGTCGGCTAATCGGTAAGGTCCTGAATAGATGAAATAAAGTCCAGATAATTGAGTTAGCTCAAAGAATAAACTTAAAATAGCTGTCAATAACAACGTCTTTTTAAGGTTACATTTGAAATAGTAGCGCAGGTAAATTCCGAACGGAATGAGCATTAAAACGTTGAAAGCAGGAACGTAAAAAGTGGGATGTTTCATCGCCGTAATCCAAGTTGAACTATTTGTTAATACAAGTGGACTATTCTTTATAAAATCTGCGACGAATGAAAACGGAATTAAATTTAGATTTTCTGCGTAAGTTGTGTGAACGGATTCTGGATTTGGTAGCGGTAAAATAACTAAGAAATATACGGTTAATAAATACAGAATAAAGGAATAGAAAATCAAAGTCCGCAGCTTATTGACGGAGCCGTATTTTCGATAGTTCGCAATCATATACGGCAACGTGATAAGAAAAGCCAAGATTGGAAAAAGGATTAGTGCGACCTTAATAGAAATTAGATATCCCATAAACTCCATTATACTAAACATTTTCTCTGTAAAATTCAGGATGACTATTTCTATGCTGGGAAATATACTTGACAAAAAACAAAGCTTATGCTAACATTGTAATCAGTATTCTAAAAATAGATACAAAAAGAAAGAATAAAAATGAATTTAGTACAACAGTTTTTCACCGTTACAACCATGTTTGTCAGTTTGAATGTAGCGTTTGGTGTGCTGCTGCACGATACCAACGTCGATAAAGCGTTTTTGTCATCTTGGAAAACATATAGCGTTCAAAGTAACGTTGAGGATGAAATAAAAATGCCAGAAACAAAGCCCCATACTCATCCAGAACACGCTCAATTGTCAAATGTGTTGAAAGAAGGTTCAGCGCGACCACGAACTACGCCTCGTAACAACGATAAGAAGCGATTGCGTCAAAAATATGCCGCCCGTGGTCAACATACTTTTGACGGATATCACCTTGATTTTGAAGGTATGGTCTAGGTTATTTTAAGCTAATTACTTCCAGTTCCGAAACAAGCCGAGTAATGATTTTTTCTTGCTCGGCCAATTGCTCGCGAGTTTCCTCAACAAGGTGGGCTGGCGCCTTCTCAACGTAAGTCGGATTTTCCAGGCGTTTCTTTAATCCCGCCAATTTCTGACGTGCTTCGGCTAGGCGCATTTCCAGATTTTCCTGATGTTGATACAGAGTTTCGCTATCAATATCTAGCCATGCTTCCCTGTTTGCAGCCGCTAATCTCAGTCCGCGCGGTTGATCCGTGTGCTCAATTGCCTCAAGCCGCATAAGATGCTTAATTGTGTCTTGATTGTCAGTGATAAGACTGTCGTTGCCGTATAGTAAGCGATATTTCTTATTTCCTGGCAGTTCAGCAATCACCCAGCGACCTTCGGCGACCAGAATCTTAAGTTGCTCGAATTGCTCGGCGGCAATCGGATCGAACTTTTCTGGAGTCGGCCAAGCTTCACGCATCAAAATGCCGTCGGTGTAATTAAGCGTTTGCCAAATTGTTTCCGTAACGAACGGCGCAAACGGATGAGCGATTTTCAAAGAAGTCGCCAAAACCCAGGATAACAACGGACGATTGATCGCGGTTTTAGACGATTCAATGTACCAGTCGGCCACATCGTCCCAGATGGTGTGATAAACAGTTTCTGATGCCTCTGAGAAGCGATATTGCTCTATTCTAACAGCAATGTTGTTGGCGGCGTCGTTCAATTGGCGAATAATCCAGTGATCGGCCGGAGTTTGCGGCTCTAAGTCAACAATTTGGTGATTATCGCCAATTTGCGCCTCGACAAACCTGGCAATATTCCATAGCTTATTGCAGAAATTACGTGCCGCAATGACTGATCCCTTGTTGAAAGCTTGGCTTTGAGCTGGCGCTCGCCCAGAAATAACTCCTATGCGCGTTGCGTCAGATCCGAATTCCGCAACCAATTCCATTGGATTGATAACGTTACCCTTAGACTTAGACATTTTTTGATTGTGTTCATCGTTGACCATTCCGTGTAGATAAACTTCTTTGAACGGCACCTTCCCTGTTCGGTATAGGCTAAGCATGATCATTCGAGAAACCCATGCGCGCATAATATCCATACCGGTTTCCATCATGTCAGTTGGGAAATAATTAGCTAAATCGCCGCCAGTTAAGTAATCTGTTACGATGTATGGCCATTGACCAGATGAGAACCAAGTGTCAAAAGTATCTTCTTCCCTGATATATGTTGTGCCATTTACAACAATGCTCTGCTCGTTAGTGCGAGTGTCGAATATCCAATCCTTAGGGTCGTTTTCATTTACAAACGCAGGAATTGGTATTCCCCATGGAATCTGTCGTGAAATATTCCAGTCTTTCAATTGCTCAAGATATGCGATGAGTTCTTTGCGCTTGGATGCTGGATAAAAAGTAATCTCTTCTTTTTTAAGCGCGTCAATTGCTGGCTGTGCGAGTGATTGTGTTTTAATAAACCACTGCTCTTTAATCATTGGCTCAATTACGCTGCCACACTTATAGCAATGTCCAACAGCGTGTTCAATTTCAGTCTCACCGCGACGTAGCTCCAGTGCTTCCAGTGCTTCCAAAACTCGATCGCGAGCTTCTATTGGCGTTAATCCTAAGAACTGCGCTGGCACGTTTATCATCTTCCCTTCTGGACTGATGATTGACTCTATAGGCAAATCGTGGCGTTTCGCAATTTCAAAGTCGTTCGGGTCGTGTGCTGGCGTAATCTTAACCGCACCGGTGCCGTAGCTCATGTCGACGTATTCGTCCGCGATGATAGGAATTTCCTTATCGACAATCGGCAGTAAAATGCGAGTTCCAATCAATTTTTTGTATCGCTCGTCGTCTGGATGAACCGCCACGGCAACGTCACCGAGCATAGTTTCTGGGCGCGTAGTAGCTACGATAATCTCGCCAATTTTATCTAATGTCGGGTAAGCTATTTTCCACAACTTCCCTTTCTCGTTCTTATGTTCTACCTCGATGTCGGCAAAGCTGGTTTGGTGTTTGGTACAGTAATTAACAATCCTTTCACCCCTGTAAACCAAGTTGTCGTCCCACATTTTCTTAAACGTATTGTATACAGTGTTGATGACTTTATCGTCCAGAGTGAACGTCAAATGCTTCCATGATGCACTAACACCTAACGCGCGCAATTGCAGCTCCATATTGCCGCGTTTTTCTTGTACGAAATTCCAAACTTGACTATACAATTGGTCACGTGAAAAATCGAAGCGACTCTTCCCTTGCTTCGTCAATTCTCTTTCATACACAACCCAAGTTTCAAACCCAGCGTGGTCGGCGCCTGGAATAAATACGGCGTCGTCACCCTTCATTCGGTGATAGCGAATCAGAATATCCTTTAGGTTCATATCGAGTGCGTGCCCGATATGCAGATTGCCGTTCGCGTTAGGTGGCGGCATAATGATTGAATATGGCTTACCTACTCCTGTCGGCTCTAATGCGCCACTGGTTTCCCATAGGGCGTAAATATTCGGTTCGTAATCGTTTGGTATGTATTGTTTAGCTAGCTGCATAAGTTATTCCATGGTTTTTTCATGTGAAAAAAGACAAAAGAAAACAAAGTAGCTTTTCACGTGCAAAAGCCCTTAAATATGTAATCTTCTAATTTCTCCACATGTTTATATTACATCTTAATTATACCACAAATTTATGCGGCGGGATGGGTGAAATAAGGTTATTTTCTAATCGTTTGATACGCTCGATATAGCCAATATTGAAGTGGCTTTAAGGGAAGTTCCCAAGTTGACCCAGAATAAATATCTTCGCCGCCGAACGATCGCTTGAACTTCGTAAAGCCAGCCCATGGGTGATTTTTTGGTGCGTTTTCAGGCGCAATTCCGTATAAATCGACTTTCTCCATTTGACGATGTTTTGCATCGATTATCGCTTCGGTGAGCAGGGCGGTTCCAGCGTTAAGCTTGCGATATTCTGGCGTAGAATTTGCTGCTGCATGCGCGTAAATTCGAGTTGTTTTTGAGTCGAAAAATAGGGCAGAAGCAATTACTTTATTATCGTATGTTACATACCAAAATGAAGCATCTTTGGATGGAAGTAGGGAACCAGCTTGCTTATGAAAATATGAATCTGGGTGCGGCGACATGCCAGTTCGCTTGGCAACTTCGTGTATCAATTTTAGGAAATATTTAATATCATCTGGGTTTTGAGATTGATGAACCGTTACGCCTTTTTTGTGATAATTCCTATAACAATTCCTTACAGGTTGCGCCATGCTTGCTATAATTTCTTCCTCTGGCTGCTGGAGATTGATAACGTGCGTATGTTCTGGTTGTAAATGGACGTAAGTGGCTTTCTTCCAATGCTCATCAGATAGCACCTTAGAAAAGGTGGGTTTAATTGGTCCGACTCTAAGGAAAGTTACGCCAAGTTTTTTACCTAGATCAGCAAGATCTTTTAATGCCAACTGCAAATTTTTCTCATTAGTGGCGGTTGGGCCAAAAGGGCAGTATAAGCGAGAATTGCCTGTGCCGTGCTCTAATATTGCGAAATACTCCCATCCTTCACCTCTGTTGTGGAAGACCTTTCGGCCGAGCGATTGTTGAAATTTTTCCCAGGCTGATGATTGTAGAAAATGCTGATTCATGTTGTAATCCTCACAACGTTATATTGCTGTCATTGATAAACTTGGCTGAACTTCTAAATCATATGGATCTGTTGGTTCGTCAATTTGAGATCTGAAATAACCGAGAGTGGCAATCATCGCGGCGTTATCTGTACAGAGTTGGATAGGGGCGTATTCGATGTCAATTGGCAAAGCTTCGCGTAATTGACGGCGCAATTCTTGATTGGCTGCGACTCCGCCAGCGATTACGACGGAAGCTGGCTGGAAATTGTCAAACGCCTTCTTGGTTTTATTTACGAGAGTTTTTATGGCTGTATACTGGAAACTCGCTGCCATATTACGTCGTAATTCGTCATCTACGAGCGCTGGAAGCTCATGAGAGGGAAAAGTGAAGTCTTTACCGACTTCGTGCTGAACAGCTCTCAAAACGGCTGTCTTAAGTCCAGAGAAGGAAAAATCGTATTCGCCGGATAGTTTGGCGATAGGTAAGTGGAATGCGTGTGGATCGCCAAGTTCAGCGACTTTAGCAATGGCTGGGCCGCCAGGATATGGTAAACCGATGATTTTAGCAACTTTATCAAACGCTTCGCCAACCGCGTCGTCTTGAGTTTGTCCAATAAGTTGATAATCACCGTGATTTTTGAATAGGACAAGTTGTGAATGCCCGCCTGAAACGATCAACGAAAGCATAGGGAATGACGGCTGTTGTTTCGGCAATGTTAGAGATAAATTGTCAGCCTGCTTGTTGATAAAATTGGCGTACACGTGAGCTTCTACGTGATGAATCTTAAAGAGCGGCCTATTGTGAATAATAGCGAGAGTTCTAGCGGCGAGAGTGCCGATTAATAGCGAGCCAATAAGCCCCGGCGCGTAAGTAACGGCGATGGCGTCGATATCGTCCCAAGTACAATTTGAGTCAGACAAAGCTTTTTTAATGACGGGATTTACAACTTCCAAATGACTACGAGCGGCAATTTCTGGAATAACTCCGCCGTATTCTGCATGAATATCAATTTGTGAATTGACGACATTTGAAAGCAAGCGTTCGCCATCTTCAACTATTGACGCCGCTGTTTCGTCGCAACTGGATTCAATTCCCAAAATCCTCATTTGTTTTTATTATAGCAAATATAAGTGGTAAAATGGGTACTATGAAAAACGAGTTGGTAAAAATTGCTAGAAAAACGCTGCCTCAAGGAGCTTTGGAAAAAACCGAAAACGCCTATAGAGTTGCGCGCACGAAGATGATTAGCCTAAGATATGGCAATCCAGCTCGTGGCTTGAGAATTATCGCAGTAACAGGGACGAACGGGAAAACTACGACCGCTTGTTATATCAATGAGATCTTGAAAGAGGCTGGCTTTAAGACTGCATTATTTACGACGGCGGTGATTGAAATTGCTGGCAAGGAAAAGATAAATGATTTGAATGCGACGGTTCCGACCGTGGCAAGGCTGTTTAGCTTTTTCCAGACAGCTCAGCGCGAAGGTGTAGAATATGTGATTTTAGAGGCAACAAGTCACGCTCTGTCGCAGCATAAATTTGACGGCGTGCCAATTGAGGCGGCGGTGATGACTAATTTGACTCAAGACCATTTGGATTATCACAAAACGATGGAAGCTTACGCGGCGGCCAAGGCTAAATTGTTTGAAAAAAAGCCGAAATATATCGTACTGAATCGTGATGACGAGTGGTTTGACTATTTTGACAAGTTTACAGCTTCTGGCGAGAAAATGACTTACGGAACGAATCCAGAAGCCGAAGCTCACTTAACGCACGTTAAGTTGTATAAAAAGGGAACAGAGGCGAGTTTATTGATTGATCATCAAACTCATTTGGAGCTGGCGACTAATTTGCCTGGCGAATTTAACGTGATGAATATGTCGGCTGCGGTGTCGTTGGCGTATTTGTTGGGGATAAAGTTGGAAGACATCCAAGAGGGCGTGGCGAATTTGGAAGCGATTCCTGGAAGATTCGAGCGAGTAGAAAATAAGCTTGGAATTGATATTATTGTGGATTATGCTCACACACCAGACGCGCTGGAAAAATTGCTAAAAACCACTCATAAAATTACCAAGGGGCGATTAACTTTGGTATTTGGTGCGTGTGGTGACAGAGATAAGACAAAGCGACCGATTATGGGTGAGCTGGCGGCTAATTTGGCAGATAGGATTTTCCTAACTGACGAGGAAAGCTATAACGAAAATCCAGATGAAATTCGGGCAATGATTCGTCAGGGAATTGAGCGAACGAAAAAAGCTCATAAAATGACGGAAATTGCTGATCGAAAACAGGCGATTTATCAAGCTCTGAGGTCGGCTGTTCGTGGCGATACGGTTCTGATTACGGGCATGGGTCATGAGCAGTACCGAATTGTGAATGGCAAGCGAATTCCGTGGAATGACAAGAAGGTTGTTCAGGAAATTATTTCTGAGATTGAGAAAAAGAGTCGTAAAATTTCGCTTTAATCTGTTTCCAGTTTTGTGATTGGCGAACTAATTTTTCTGCATCGCTTGGGTCGAGTAGTAATTTTTTCACAGCGTCTTCAAGGTAAATGCCGCCCTGCGAGCCTTTGAATAGAATTGTTGTATCTTTAATGTCGCTATTTTTCAGAAACTCTCCAGCTTCAAGTGCCGTGTCAAAAGAAATTACTTTACAGCCATTTTTTTCAGCGATTGGCGCGAGGTGTTTCTTGGCCATTTTACCGACGGTGATGAGCAATTCTAGCTGTTCAGGGTCACAAATTTCGCCGATTTTTTTATGTTCTGATTCGGACGTTTCGCCCAGTTCGTTCATATCGCCCAATACGGCAACTTTATGATTGGCAGAGATGGAATAGAGTGTTTTTAGCGAATTTTCCACGGCAATAGGACTGGCGTTGTAAGTGTCGTCCAGTAATGTGCAGCCACGTATGCCGAGTAAAATATTCATTCTACCTGAAACTGGTTTGATTTTTGTTAAAGCCGCCGCAACTTCTTCAATATTCATTCCGCAAGCCAATCCCGCCGCCGCCGCGCCAGTGATTGAGCGAATATTATGCTTGCCCAATACAGAAATATTAATATCCTGAGAAGTTCCCTCGGAGTGTTTTAAATTGACAATACAACCAGTGTCTGTAGTCTTTTTAATTTCCAGGAAAACATCAGCGGATTCGTCACCGTAACTCACGCGATTTCCAACTATGAGATTATGATATTTTTCGTCGATATCGTGAAGATTGAAGACGGTTTTTTTAGCGACTTGACTAATTGACAATTCCTCATGAGCTACCGTATCCATATTTTTGAAAAACTCCATATGCTCAGGAGCAACAGAGGTAATTATGGCAATGTCGGGCTGAACATAGCGCATAAAAGTAGCCATTTCACCAGGGCAATCAATGCCGCATTCTTGAATAATTATATCTGGCGATTCGGGGTTTTTTATGCTGGCATGTGCGGCGGAGAAGACTTTTAGCCAGGCTAGGGGAGATTTGGCGTTTTTTGGTCCGTCTACTCCTAAGATTTCCAGCGGCGCACTTAAGGTCGTGTTCAAATTGCCACGACTATGGCGCACGGTGAATTTTTCTGATAGAACAGTGGCGGTTGCTGATTTTACGCTAGTTTTACCAACACTGCCGACTACGGCAATTAGCTTGGTGTCAGGATGAGATTTAAGATATTTTTTTACATAAGAACCGAGAATTGTTTCTAAGAGATGTTTGAATAATTGCATGAAGATATTATAACAGATTGAGGAATAGTAGGGAGAAGGGTGTGGGGTTGCTTTTTTATTGATTTTATGGTATTATAGCAGTTATGAATACAAGCAGATCCAATAGGGAGCGAATGAGATTGAGTGAGACTGCTGCTGAGGTCATGAGATCTTCTGAGTATATGGAAGCACAAGATCATATACGCTCAAAGATACGCCAAAAGCTAGGCGAGACGGCATTAGAAATGGTATGGGCAAAGCGGTTTGCTGTGTCTGAAGCTATAGATATTCAGCGTAGTAAACAAGAAAGTCGATATGAAACAGACGAAGACAGAACTCGGAAATTCCTACAAATTATGCCGCATTGGCTTAATGCTCAGTATAAGCTTGATAAGCATAATAGTGATATGTCTCGCGAAGAGATAAAAAAGTGTAAAGAAACAGTTACGACATTCAATAAAATCATACGTACTATGATAGATGAAGAGCAGTGTAGTAGTATGAAGGAAACTATGGATTCTATCAATGAGGTTATGTTAATGCTTAATTATACTCGCTCGGAGATTGAGTACGCTAGTCAGTCGTTTTATGCTGTGATTCAGGGAATGCGCCATGAAATTGCTGCTGAAAGTGCCTTAAACTGGACTCCGGGGGTTGAACTTGCTGAAATGACTAGTATTGAAGATGATCTTAATGGAGGAGATATTCATGTTTGCTATGTTGATGATCAAGGCGAAAGGTTTGAATTTAACATTGATATAAAAGCGACTAAAATTTCTGCTTATAAGGCAAATGAAAGGAATCGTAGACCGGGTTATTATGCAATCTGTTCGGGATTTGATGATGATGATTTTTGTGGTAGAGTGCTTCCTGAAGACAGAACTATCAAGAGTAAATGTTCTTACTATGAGAAAAAAATTAAGGAAATAGTTGCCATTGAAAGGCAAAGGCGTAGCAAAGCTCAAAGAACGCTGAGAAGTGCAGCTTAGGTAGAGTATGGAAGTTTATGAAGTTACTAACCCAGCTACTCTTCAGGAGCTTGATGCTGCATTGCGCATTAATCCGTTTGGCTCAGGATTTCCAATGACAATTAAGAAGAATCTTGCTGGTAATGATATTGCAAAAAGAAGAGGTGTTGTTCCTGAGGAAGAGGAAGTTATCTTTTCACCTACTTCTATTGATGTTGGAAAGAGCAGTGAAAATACCAGAATTATTATGATAATGGGGGAAGTTGCTATTAAGGGGGTTGTTTTTATGGGAAGAATCTCTGCATCGGAAAAAGGTGATAATGGTGATGATAATTTCCCTGAGCTACTAATCGTATAATACTGAATAGTATCTAGATAGTTAGCACTCACACTTGACGAGTGCTAAATTGGTGCGTTACAATAGATACGTTGTTAACGAAATGGAGGATAACGTGAGTACACCTATTAAGCCTCTTGGCGACCGTGTTGTAGCGGTGCGTGAAGAAGCAAAGACTCAGACAGCGAGCGGAATTTACTTGCCTGATAACGCTAAAGAAAAGCCAGTAGTTGCGGAAGTTAAAGCAGTTGGCGGCGATGTGAAGAACGTCAAAGTCGGTGATCGGATTGTCTATAAGGAATATTCGACTACGGATTTGAAAATTGACGGCACGGAATATTTGATCGTCCGCGAAGAAGATATTTTAGCAACGGTTGTTGGATAAAAAGGGGAGTTTAATTATGGCAAAAAAAGTTTTTTATGATGACGATGCGCGAAATCGCGTGCTTGGCGGAGCTAAATCGCTATATGACGCAGTTAAGGTGACTTACGGTCCGAAGGGTCGCAATGTTGTGATCGCGAAGGGTTTTGGCGGTCCAACTGTTACTCATGACGGTGTAACTGTGGCTGAAGGAATTGAATTGCCAGAAAACGATGACGAAACGCTGGGCTATAAAGTTGGTGCCGATTTAATCAAGCAGGCTGCTAAGAACTTGAACAAGCAAGCAGGCGACGGCACGACGACTGTAACGGTGTTGACATACTCGATTTTGAAAGAGGCGAATCGATTGATTGCGGCTGGACATAATCCGATGGAACTTAGGAAAGGAATCGAGCAAGCTGGTGCGGAAATTGTTAAAGAATTGAACAAATTGGCTGAGCCGATTGAAGGCAAGTCTGACCGCGTGGCTGAAGTTGCTACGATCTCGGCGGGAGATGCGGAAATTGGTAAATTGATCGCTGGCGTGATTGAGAAAGTCGGTAAAGACGGCGTGGTTACCGTTGAGGCTGGTCAAGGCTTGGAGTTAGAAGCCGAAGTTGTCGAAGGTTTTAGTTTGGACAAGGGTTGGGTGAGTCCGTTCTTTGTTACTGACGCGGGTCGCCAGGAAGCTGTGTACGAAAAGCCAGCAATTCTAATCACCGATAAGAAGATTTCTAGCGTGCAAGAATTCTTGCCAATGTTGGAAAAATTGGCACAAAGCGGCAAAAAAGACGTTGTTCTGATTGCTGATGAAGTTGAAGGCGAAGCATTGAGTATTTTGGTACTGAACAAGCTGAAGGGCGTATTCAACACCGTAGCCGTTAAGGCGCCAAGTTTCGGTGATCGCCGTAAAGATGTTCTTCGTGACATCGCCGTGCTGACTGGTGCGACTGTGATTTCTGAAGATCACGGATTGACATTCGAAAACGCTGGCTTGGAAGTTTTAGGATCGGCACGTAAGGTGATTGTTGGAAAAGACGAAACGACAATTATCGAAGGCGCGGGCAAACCTTCAGGTGTGAAGGAGCGAATTGCCGAGATTAAATCGCTTTCAGAAAATGCTTCTAGCGAATATGAAAAAGAGCAATTCGACAAGCGTGCCGCAGCGCTATCTGGCAAGGTTGCGGTTATTAAGGTTGGTGGCGCGACTGAGACTGAAATTGACGAGAAGAAATTCCGCGTTGATGATGCAGTGGCGGCTACTAAGGCGGCTTTGGCTGAGGGAATTGTCGCTGGTGGTGGCGTAACTTTGGTCAATTTGGCTGGCAATCTAAAAGTTAGCGGCGCGGATAGTTTGTCAGTTGGTCGACAAATCTTGAAGGATGCCCTGAAGCAACCGTTCTTGCAGATTATGAAAAATGCTGGGTTGAATGCCGATGCGCTGCTTGCTCAAGTTGAATCTGGCAAACCTGGATTCGGCGTTAACGTTATGAAGCCAGAAGATGGTCTGATTGACGTGAAGAAGGCTGGCGTTATTGATCCAGCTCGCGTGACTAAAGAAGCTGTTCAAAATGCAGTGTCAATTGCGTCAACTGCGGCAACTATGGGCGCTTTGGTGGTTGATATCCCAGAGGCTGAAGTTGCAGCTGCTCCTGGTGGTATGCCGGGAATGGGTATGATGTAAATCTGCCCCGAGCAATAAAAATCCCGCCGAAAATGGCGGGTTTTTATTTTGGAGGAATGACTTAACGAGGATTTGAGAAATAGTCGATTTCTTTAATGATATCCAGTAGAGCCTGAGCACGACGAGCTTCGTCAACAATAGCTACGGCAGCGTCGTGTGCTGGCGCGATCAGAGTTTTATCGTCCGTAGAACGAAGAAGTAATAGGTAAGTGTCAAACTTTTCTTCTGGAGAAACGTCCAGCTTGTCGACTAATGGACGCAACTCGTTCAAGGCAGTTTGCTTAATCGTATCAAGCGCAGGATCTGTGGCTGCAGTTGGAGTTGGAGCTGGTGTGCTAACTGCCGGAGTTGGCATAACTGGCTCTGGAGTAGTGGACTTCGTTATGTCAGTAGCAGGCTCATCGTTCTGGTCTGTAGCGACAGGATCCGGTGAGATGGTTGCAGGATTAATTACAGGTGAAGCTGTAGCATTTGTCTCTTCGAATTGTAAATTATTGTCTGTACCTTGTGACACGCCAGCTAATACCTTAGCCAGTTCTTGGTCGTCACTGAATGATTGATTAGCTTGAGAATCCATTATAACCCACCTTATATATTAAATTGTTTAAGCTTATATATGCTACACTATAACATGAGTTAATCAAGGAGCGCAAGATGTTAGATGATATGAATGTAATAAAACAATATGATCCAGGCGACGTTTTAAGCGGCGTTTTGAATATTCCAGAACAAGCTCGATATGAAGTGTCGATTCACGAAGGTGCGAATCAGCGTCGAGATTTTAAGAATATCGTGATCGCGGGAATGGGCGGTTCGGCTTTAGCGGCTGATATGGTTCGAGTTTTGACCGCGGGCTGGTTGCATATTCCACTTGAAGTGGTGAAGGGTTATGATTTGCCGGGATTTGTGGGCGAGGAAACGTTGGTTATTGCGGTTAGTCATTCGGGCAATACTGAGGAGACTCTGAGTTGTTATCAGCAAGCATTGGAGAAGAAGGCGTGTTTAGCAGCTATGTCGACTGGCGGAGCATTGATTGAGCGAGCGAAGAATGACAATGTAACTTACGCCCAAGTTCCAGCTGGCGCGCAGCCACGAATGTCGACGGTTTATCATCTGCGAGGATTGTTGAAATTATTACAACATTTTTGGGTGATTGATAATGATTTGTATGATCAGGTGAAAAATAGCGCTGATTGGTTGGCGGGCGAAATATCTAATTGGACAGCTAAAACGCCAGAAGTTGATAATTTGGCGAAGCAAATTGCGAAATTAACAATTGGCAAGACGTTGGTTGTTTTTGGTGGTGAATTGACTTGGCCGCTGGCGTATAAGTGGAAAATTAGCTGGAATGAATCGGCGAAGAATTTGGCGTTCTCGAATCAATATCCAGAATTTAATCATAACGAGTTCATTGGTTGGTCGTCGCATCCAATAGAAAAGCCATTTACGGTTTTTGATATTCGTAGCAATTTGGAGCGAGACAGAATCCGCGAGCGAATGGAGCTTAGCGACCGATTGTTAAGTGGCAAGCGACCAAAGGCGCACGTGTTGGAGCTTCGAGGGAAGACGCTTATGGAGCAATTACTGTGGGGTTTGGTGCTGGCTGACGCGGCTAGTATTTACACAGCTATTCTTAATGGAGTCAATCCTGGTCCAGTTCAGTTGGTTGAAAAATTGAAAGCGGAACTTAGTTAATTTAATATCGTAGAGATTCGATTGGGTCGCGTCTAGTGGCGCGGGCTGCTGGATATACGCCAGAAATTACGCCGATGATTATGGATAATCCAATTGATAAGACGGCTGTTTGCCAATAAATATAAGGCGTGAGTGGCAAGTATAAGCTGGTAACATAAGCTCCCGCCAAGCCTAAGCCGTAGCCCAATATTCCGCCGAGGAATCCGATGATCGCTGCCTCGATTAAGAATTGATTGATGATATCCCAGCCCGTGGCGCCGACAGCTCGTCTGACGCCGACTTCACGCTGGCGCTCGGCAACATTGACAAGCATCACGTTCATAACGCCTATTCCACCGATTAACAGAGAAATAATGCCGATGACAGTTAAGATTATCGAGAGAAACCTCGCGACATTAGACTTCTTTTCATTTATCTCTTCGCCAGAAACGATTCGATAATTCTTATCGCTATCATGATTCTTCTTCAGAATATCGTCAGCCGATTTTATGACTGAATTGAGATTTTTATGATCTTTGGTAGTTACGATGATTTGCTGAATTTGCGGCGTTCCTTGAGTGAATTTTTTAATCACAGACAATGGAATAATGGCGGCGTTATTAAAGTTCACGTCCAAATAGCTGGCTGGATTTTCAATATTTTTCAACACGCCAACAACGGTCAATGGTTGATTTCGGATGTAAATAACGTTTCCGATAGACCTTTCGGTGCCGAACAAATCGACCGACAATTGCTGACCGACGACAACTCCGCCGATGTCGTTAATAAATTGTCCAGTGGCAATTTGCAAATTAGCGACGTCTTTTAGCGATTCCGTACTGCCGATTAACGCGGCGTTTTGGATATCGATTTTACCTTCGCGGGCGCGCAGTTCGGCGTGCAGGAAGGCAATTGGCGCGGCTTTCGTATTGGCAATTTTTCCTATATCTCTGGCGTCCGTTTCAGTCAATGTGTTGACCGTCGTCGTGTTGTCGGATTCGGTCAGCAGATTCGGGACGGCTTTTTGATTGCCAGACTTAACAATGGCGACAGGAGTGTCTGATTGATTGGAATTGTCGCCGAATAGGTGATTAAATCCGCCAGTTAAAGATAGAACCATGGTGATGCTGGCGATGCCAATAGCTACGCCTACGATTGTCAAAAATGTTCGTCCACGATTAGCTCGTAGCGCCTGAGTGGCGTTTTCAAAATGATTTTTTACTAATATTTTCACGATTTTTTCGCCCTCGATTTCTTTGAAGATTTTTGCTTCTTAGGTTTTTCTTCTTTTTCATCGTCTACAATTAACTTCTTAGTGAACTTGCGCTTTTCCTTGTGTTCATCAGTGTCAATCTTTCCATCCAACATAGTGATGACGCGACTGGCATAATGGGTCAATTCTGGGTTGTGAGTAACCATAATTATAGTGTTGCCGCGACGATGTAGGTCGGACAATTCTTCCATAATGAGATGACTCGATTTGCTATCCAAATTTCCTGTTGGTTCGTCGGCTAAGATAATTGACGGACTATTAACCAACGCTCTGGCAATTGCTACGCGCTGAACCTGACCGCCAGATAATTGATGCGGCATGTAATATTCGCGCTGTCCCAGATGGAAAGTTTTCAGAATGCGGCTAGCTTCCTGGAGTCGTTTAACTTTCCCGAGTCCTTTATACGTTAGCGGCAGCGCCACGTTTTCAATTACAGTCAGGCGAGGGATAAGATTGAAATTTTGGAAAACGAAGCCGATGTGCTTGGAGCGAATTTTGGCGCGTCGTCGCGAACTCAGATTGTCGACAGCGACGTCGTCCAAGTAATATTCGCCTTCTGATGGCTGGTCTAATAGTCCAAGGGTGTTTAATAAAGTAGTTTTTCCGCAGCCGCTTGGTCCCATAATAGCGATAAACTCACCCTTTTTAACGGTTAAATCGACGTTATCTAAGGCGCGAATCTCAGCGTCACCAAAGCCAAATTTTTTGGTGACATTAACAAGCCTAATGCGTGGTGGAATAGTTTCTTTCATCTTTGACTTATTATAGAGAATGAATGTTATTAAGTGCAACCATAAGAGGCAATAAAGTTGTGGTATAATTATCAACAAGGAAGGGTGCAGGAGTGGTTGAACTGGCACGCCTGGAACGCGTGTAACGGAGCAATCTGTTCGAGGGTTCGAATCCCTCTCCTTCCGCCAAGAGAATAATAAACCGACAGAACTTAGAGCTTGTCGGTATTTTTTGTTGAAAAATCGTAGACAGGGGCGGCTCATCTGGTCGTGAAATAAATAGGTTGTAATTTTTACTAAATAGCTTGCAAAACACTAGATATAGCGGCTATAGTTATTATTGTACGCTATATATATAGCGAGCCCATAAATAAACAAAAACACAAGCTACGAAGATAAGCCACCAGATGAGGTGTTGGTGGTTTGTTTTTAAGAGGGGAAATTAAGGAGGGTATGTGAAAGAAATTAACGTAGTCAAACGTGACGGAACGAAAGAACCGTTTGATGCTAATAAAATTAACACGGCTATTTTAAAGGCGTGCGAAGGTTTGCCGGACCAAATTTCTAAGGTCGTTCAGGTGGCGACTGAATTGCAATTGACGCTATTTGATGGAATTACAACCGAGCAATTGGACGAGGCGGTTATTCAAACAGTTCTCCAAAACGTTAAAGACGACCCAGACTATGATAAAATCGCGGCACGATTATTACTGAAAACTGTCTATAAGCAGATTTTGGGCGATTATGAAACGGCGGAAGAATTGAAAAAGCTTCATGCGCGCGAATTTCCGAAATTTGTTAAGGCGGCGGTAAAAGAAGGTTTGCTGGATAAGCGTATGGCCGACGGTCGATTTGACTTGAAAAAGCTGGCGGCGGAACTTGATCCAGCGCGTGATGATTTGAGCAAGTATTTGGGCGTAGTGACTAATAAAAATCGTTATGCTCTTCGCAAGCAAAACGGTTCACCAATTGAAACGCCTCAGTTTACGCATATGCGTATTGCTATGGGGCTTAGTTATAACGAATCTGACCCAACAACTGCAGCGATTGAGTTTTATAATCACATGAGCAATTTGGAGTACGTTCCAGGCGGCTCAACGCGAGTTAATGCTGGCGGTTCGTTCCCGCAACTCAGTAACTGCTTTTTGCTTAATGTCGATGATGATATGGAATCAATTGCTAAGGCTGTTCGCGACACGATGTGGATTGCTAAAGGTACGGGCGGAATTGGCATTGGCTTTACGAAGCTACGTGCAGCGGGCAGTCCAGTTAAAACCACCAACACTGAATCTACTGGCCCAATTCCATTTATGAAGATGATTGATACGGCGCTTTTTGCGGTTTCTCGTAAGGGAAAAAAGGCTGGTGCGGCTGCAATTTACATGGAAAACTGGCATCTGAATTTTGATCAATTTGTCGACCTTCGTCAAAACTCTGGCGACCCATATCTAAGAACCAGATTTGCAAATACCGCGGTATTTATCTCTGACGAATTTATGAAGCGAGTAGAAAAAGACCAAGATTGGTATTTGTTTGATCCAGCGGAAACTCCAGATTTGACGGAATTATATGGCGAGGCGTTTTCGGCGCGATATAAAGAATATATCAAGATGGCGGAAGCTGGGAAATTGCGAACATTTGATAAAGTTCCAGCCCGTCAGCAATTTAAGCGCATTTTGACCAGTTTGCAGGCGACATCGCATCCGTGGCTAACTTGGAAAGACACGATTAACGTGCGAGCATTGAATAACAATACGGGCACAATTCACCTCAGTAACTTGTGTACGGAAATTACATTGCCGCAGGATAAAAACAATATTGCGACGTGTAATTTGGTGAGTATCAATTTGTCGGCATTTCTCAGTGAAGATAAGACTTGGGATTGGGATAGATTGAAAGAAGCGGCTCGTGCGGCAGTGCGACAATTGGACAATTTGTGTGATATCACTCAAACTCCAATTCCAGAAGCAATGCACTCTAATCAGCAAACTCGAGCAATTGGTCTGGGGATTATGGGTCTTTCTGACGTGTTGGAAAAGTTGGGTTATTGCTACGAATCGAAAGAAGCGTACGATTTGGTTGATCAATTGACGGAGTTCATTAGCTATCACGCCATTGACCAATCGGCTGACTTGGCAAAAGAATTGGGCAGCTATCCAACATTTGCGGGCAGTGGCTGGAGTAAGGGAATTCTTCCAATTGATACGGTTGATAAATTGTCGAAAGATCGTGGCGTGAAGGTGAAAATAGACCAAAAGACGCGACTGGACTGGGACAGTTTGCGAAAGAAGGTGAAGAAGGGAATGCGAAATGCGACTCTTATGGCAATTGCGCCGACGGCTAATATTGGTCACGTGGCGGGAACTACTCCTGGAATTGATCCGCAATTTGCGCAGATTTTCAGTCGCTCGACTTTGAGTGGTAAGTTTTTGGAAGTGAACCATAATTTAGTTCGAGATTTGAAGAAACTTGGATTGTGGGACAATTTGAAAGATGAGATTTTTGCGGCGCAAGGCGATATTCAAGATATTGACGGCATTCCTCAGAATATCAAGGACGTTTATAAAACAAGTTTCCAGCTCAGTCCGTACGCGTTTATTGAGGTGGCAGCCAGGGCCCAGAAGTGGGTTGATCAAGCGATTTCTCGAAATATGTATCTGGAGACGCGTGATATTGACGAATATGTGAAGATTTATTCAGAAGCGTGGAAGCGTGGCTTGAAAACGACATATTATCTACACGTTAAACCGCGTCATCAGTCGGAGCAGACAACAGTTTCAGTTGATAAGATTGCAGAACAAAAAGTCCGCACAAATAGTAAAGTGCGCGGATTTGGATTTGCGAAAATTAATAAATAAGGAGGAAATTAAGATGGGAATTTTAGGTTCAGGATTACGCGATGGATTATCACTCCACCCAATTCGTTACCCTTGGGCGTATGATCTTTATAATCAAGCGGTGGCTAACACGTGGTTTCCAAACGAAGTTCAATTAGTGCAAGATTTGGCGGATTTTGAAAAATTGTCAGATGATGAAAAGCATGCATTGAAAACGGTTATTAGCTATTTGAACCCAAACGAGTTATTGATTAATAAATCATTGGCGTTCGGTATTTATCCATATGTGAACGCGGCGGAAGCTCAACTATATTTGTCAAAACAGATGTGGGAAGAAGCTAATCACTTCATGACATTTGAATACATTATTGAGACGTTTCCGTTTGATCGCGAGGAAATTTACGCTGCGGGATTTGGTAAAAAATCATTGGCTGACAAGGCTGACTTCCAGAATAAGCATTTGGATGTGATGCTTGATCCGAATTTGGATATTTATTCGCTGGAAGGCAAGAAGGACTTTGTTAGGTCTTTGGTGGCGTATAACATCGTGCTTGAGGGAATTTGGTTCTATTCAGGCTTTATGGTTGGTATGAGTTTCCGTCAGCGTAATTTGTTGCGCAATGTTGGCTCACTACTAGACTGGATTACTCGCGATGAAAATCTTCATTTGACGTTTGGTATCAATCTGCTTTTGACGATTTTGGACGAGAACCCAGAATTGCAAACGCAGGAATTTGCCGAGGAAATCCGTGGCTTGATTCTGCAGGCAGTGGAGCTTGAGAAGGCTTATAACAAAGATATGCTACCAAAGGGAATTTTGGGATTGAACGCTGATTATGTGAACCAATACGTTATGCATATGACCGACCGACGCTTGCAGGAATTAGGTTTTGAGCCTGAATATAACGTGCCAAATCCAGCCAAATGGATGGCAGCCGCCAATGATACGCTGGAATTGGTGAATTTCTTTGAAAGCACAAACACTAGTTACGAAGTTAATACCACGAAGTAATGGGAGTTGATGATATGAACGAATTAGCGAAAGAAATATTAGATACAGTCGAAGTTGGTGCGTTGGCGACGGTGAATGTTGATAGAACTCCTTTGGTGACGCCGCTGCACTTTGCACGATTGGGTGATTCTATAATTTGGATATCAGAGCCGACTGCGCGCCATTCAGAAAATGCGTTTCGAAACGGTAAAGCGGAATTTGTGGTTTGGGATGATAAAAAGCGAGCAGTTTTCTTAAAAACTAACGTGACTGAACTCCCAGAATCTGAGAAAGAGGCGGCAATGGCGGCTTATAAAGAGAAGTTGGCTGATTTTATGCCACGTTGTCAAAATCCGCAAATATACGTTGCGCCAATTGGTGAACTTGATGAAAAAACTACAACGGGCAATTGGCTGCATTTTATTGCATAAGCACTATATCTAGCGTAAAATTAGTTAAGTAACTACTAAATATAGGGGAAAATGAAAATGAACGCAAATCAGATTATTACTGATGACATGACTTTGGAAGAAAAATTGAGTGCCATTGACGCAGCTCTTAAAGCGGCGCAAGAAGCGGCTGATGATCAAGCAAAGTCGAACGGCACTGTTGCGGCACCAGTTGACCCAGCAAGTTTGACTATTTGTGACGGTTGCGAATAAGGTCCATCAGCAGATATGATTATTGACAATATAGGGTTTTATATTGTATAATCAAGAGTATCGTGAAAGCAATTGAGACTTTTTCAGGATCTAAGGCTATAGAAGAGATTAAACAGTGCGCTAAAAAGGGTGCATCTGAAGGTCTGTATGATCCGAGCCCAAGAAGACTGCGCATTCCTCTTGAGTTGGCTACTGGTTTGCTTGGTAATGTGGATGTTGTTGTTGAGGGGGCTTGTAATCTTTTGGAGACAACTAAGAAAACCGAGGAGAACGAGGGTATTATATTTGCTACGAGTCACCTAACAGACGTTGATGTTTCGACTGTTGCTAGCGTAGCTTCTGAGCTTAGACGTATAGGCATGACAGTAGCCTCCACTAATATGGATCTTTGGCATCAGAGGATACCATATGAACTTGTTGGGATGGATAACTTTTTTCAGGTTCCGTATGGAAGAGATCCGTCTGCGGAAAAAGGTGCCATTGATAATAAGTACGCGTTACCGTTTAATGGTGACGATTACTTAGGTCTGCAAGAAAAAATAACAGATAGTGGACTTTCTGTTATTACTGCAGCGCATAACCCGATGAGCAATATTGGGATAAAAAATGACGGTGAACTGCCAGAAAAGGCGGGTAAATTAGCTCCTCATCTAAGCCTGGCGACGGGTGCCACCATAATTCCTGTACTTATGCAGGTTGAGGGTCAGAAGAGAAATCCTAATCAACTCAATGACAATGCGATACATCTAAAGTGGCTTTTGGGTAAAAAAGTTGTGCGACTGGTATTTGGTGAGACTATTAAGCCTAATCCTGATGAAGTTGAAGCTTATGCCAATGTTTCGCATGAAGCGTCTTACTCAAAGGCGGCTCGTGAAGAGCAGTGTCGCATATTGGAGGCGTTTGGTGTGAAGGCGATATTGGGGTATATGCGTGATAAATATGATATGGTATTGGCTGCGTAATAAGGAGAGATAGTTAAAATGACTGCAGGAATAGATAAATTTGCTCCAACCCCAGAAGAACAAAAATTGTTCGATGGAGTCTTCCATCCAGGCATCGCTGAAGAGTCTGATATTGACGTAAAAGAAACTGAGCCACAGAGAGAGGGTTTTTCTCTGTCGGTTGCGCTTGGTTCTCTTAAGAAATGGGTGCGTGGTAGACGAGAAAAGCACAGCAAACCTTTTGGACTAACTAACAATTCGGCGGTAGAAAAACTTGAGGCAGCTGGAGAAGAATTGGGACTGCCAGAAACAGACGTTCGGCTTTCCTCTGGACTTAAGCTATTGATGGGCTTAATGCATGGCAAAAAGGAAGTTGAAATAATTGGCGAAGATATCTTAATTGAAGCCGCCAAAAAAGCCAAAGAAGAAGGCAAGGGAAGTGTTATAGCGCCAACACATTTCAATGGAGAGGATGTTCCTACAGCTAGTTATTTGGCGTCTCTGTTGAACAAAATTAATATTGGCGTAGCGTCGACTAATAGAGATTGGATTAAGAAGGGCGTTGGCGGAATCAACCTAGAGGCTATACAGTATCTTGCGTTTGGCGCTAAAAACTTTTTTGGTGTGCCATATGAATGGGTAGATAAAAAGAGTAAAAAACCAGTTCACTTTTCAACAGACCATTATGAAGAAGCGGTTAAATTTGTTGAGGATGGTGGATCCTTGGTTTTGGCTGGATATTCAGCGGATGACTCAGTAGGTTCAAAGCCTCGCAGTGAAATGGGCTCTGCAGCGATTCATACGGCATTGAAATCTGGCGCAGACCTGATATTTGTTTACGTATCGTCAGAGGACAAGAAACTTACTATTAGGGTCATGGAAGATGAAGACGGTATGTTTGCGGCGTTTAGCAATTCATATAGAAAGGCACTAGAGATGAAGGATTCTGATGCATCCGAGCGTTTATTATCGTCATGCAAAGAGTACTTAAAAGACAGCGAAATAGGTAGAATTATAGCAGAAGAATATAAGCGCCGATCGGACAAAAATAAAGCCAAGTAAGTGGTCGCAAGGTTATAGTTATTGACAAATCAAAAATAATGTGATATCATTTTACTGTATAAAAAATTAAAACAAAAAGGAATAAAATGGCTGAAGAAAAAGATATTCACGGACTTACCGAAGGCGTATTGAGCCGAGATGATATGTCGGCGTTGACTTATGTATTGCAACACGTGAAAGGATCTAGTCCAAGTTCGGCGACGAAATTAAGTCTGGAACTGGAAGAGCTTGACGAAACAGCGTAGGGATTTAGCTAGATAATAATCCACCTCTGTTGTATACTGGACAGTATGGAACAGATTATTTCTCAAGTAGTGAAGCAACTTTTTGATCAAGATATATCGGTACAATCGACGCGTCCTGATCCGAAGTTTGGTGACTTTGCTACAAATGTGGCGTTGCAATTAGCTAAGCCGCTAGGGAAGAATCCGCGTGAAATTGCGGAGATGATTGCTGAGAATCTGCGTAAAGAAGAAGAGTTTAGCGAAGTAAGCGTGGCTGGTCCAGGTTTTATCAATGTAAAACTGAGCGATCAATCCGTTCTAAATTCTTTGAAAAAAGAGCCGACGACGAAGCGCGCTGGTCAGACGGTTGTGATTGAAACCAATTGTCCGAATCCATTTAAGGCTATGCATATCGGACACGCTTTGAATGCGATTTTGGCGGACACGATGGCTAATTTGCTGGCGGTTGATGGCGCAATTGTGCATCGAGTGAGTTATCACGGTGATGTCGGAACGCATGTCGGCAAAAGTATGTGGGCGATTTTGCGTGAGATTGACGGCGATGTGAATAAATTGAACGAAATCTCAGCCGATAAGCGAAATGAATTTATGAGTCGCATGTACGTTGAAGGTGCGCGTGCGGCGAAAGAATCTCCAGAGGCAAAGGCAGAAATTGATGAACTAGCCAAGCAGTCATTCGTTCTGGATGATCCGCTATATAAACAAGTTTACGAAATCTGTAAAAGTTGGAGTTTTGACGAAATCGATTCTAATGTTGGGCGACTTGGAAACGTGCCGATTGAGCGACGTTACGTTGAGAGCGAAACTGAAGAATTGGGCAAATCTCTGATTAAAGAAAAAACTCCAGAGGTGTTCACCAAATCTGACGGCGCATACGTCTTTAAGGGCAGCAAATATGGCGCGTTTGATAACGTGTTTATTGGATCTCATGGCAATGGTCTTTATGGGGCGCATGATATGGGATTGATTCAGCTGAAGTATAAGGATTACCCAGATTTGAACTTGTCAATTACAGTAAACGCCGAGGAGCAAGCAGCATATTTCCGTGGCGTGATTGCGGCTAGTGAATTGTCGATTCCGGCTTTGAAGGGAAAATTGTTCAATTACGCGACTGGCTTTGTTAAATTGGCAACTGGAAAGATGAGTTCGCGAACGGGTGAGGTTGTTACAATTGGCTGGCTGTTTGACGAGTTTAAGAAGGCAATTGAAAATGCTGGTGGTGAACCAACTGACGACGTGATCGCTGGCGCGCTTCGTTATCAATTCTTGAAAGTGAAGATCGGCGGCGACGTCATATTTGATATTAACGACGCGGTAAGTTTGACTGGAAATACGGGAAGCTACTTGCAATACGCCCATGCTCGAGCGCGAGGTATTTTAGCTAAATCCGATAAAGAAATTGCCTTTCCGACAGAGTTGTTTGACGAGGATAAGATGCTGGTCAGAAAGTTGAGTGAGTACGTGGACGTGGTTGACCGCGCCAAAGAAAGTTTGGAGCCTCATCACATTTGTACTTATCTGTTTGAATTGGCGCAGGAATTTAATCGATATTACGAGAAAAATCAGGTTATTGGTAGCGACAAAGAGGTACATCGTGTAGGAATCGTGGCAATTTATGCCGATATTCTTAAGGCTGGATTGGCTATTTTGGGAATCGTGGCGCCAGAACGGTTGTAAAATATACTATATTAGTAT
The DNA here is from genome assembly GCA_963516705.1 of uncultured Candidatus Saccharibacteria bacterium. Taxonomy (GTDB): domain Bacteria; phylum Patescibacteriota; class Saccharimonadia; order Saccharimonadales; family Saccharimonadaceae; genus Nanosynbacter. Next base: position 46,956 of record CAUQBM010000001.1, read on the forward strand.
ATAATATGCCTTTATGAATGAGCGAGGCGGGCAGTCGGATAAACGTCAAGATAGATGCGATCAATACTTATCATCGCAATTATTAACTCCGAGAAGTGATATAGCAGAGAAAAGGTCGCAGCTGGTATTGCAGATGAGATTATGGAAGTCTTAGCAAATTGTAACGTCGTTCTAGCATAATGGGTGACCTGAGTAAGTCGTTAAACTGCTCTGCCTAATAAAAAGGAAGGAGTAATTATGAACCACGAAGACGAAATTAATAACCAAATTGCACGACTACTGAAGATTGGAGACTATGCAGATAATGCATTATTCTGCATGTTCGTAATGACTTTACTGTTAGGAATCTTCGGACTTCTAACAATATCTAACATCTGTATATCCGCTGTATTAATAATTCTAAGTGTCATTGTCAGAACTAGATGTAGCATAAAGATAGCACGACTAATGTATGAATCATCAGACTATCGTGATGAAGAGAATCTATAACAGTAAAATCTGTTGCAGAGCTTGTTCGTGAAACACTTTATTTTAGGTCTACAGATAGTAGCTCGCGAGAATTTAACGCAGAGAATATCGCTAAATATGAAGTTGCTAACTGTTACGGGCATACAATCGTTGCGTCAGAATGCTTAGAAAAATTAGGAATTGAACATTTCATTAGTTATGTAAATCAACACACGTTCATCACGCTATTTGATCGTAGTAGTGATAGATTGTTTATAATAGATGTTTTGACAGAGGAGTTGCGCTGTGAAATGACTGACGCCATTGGCTTTGATGGAATAGATCCAGTTGAGCAGTTGTATTATGGTGAACTCAGAGCTAATAGTACTTTATATACAGATTTATTATTGCAGAAATTGCCCTCGTCCGTTAATAGAAGTGATTTTATAGCTCGACGGGAATGGTTGATGTTCTCGGATGGTATGAAATATCGAGATGGCTACGGAAGAAATGCACGACTACAGATGCTTACTCTGCCGTCCATTTCAGGTAGATTATTATTGCTAGATGAATATAATGCTCGAATTGATCAGTTGAATGGGCGATATAAAGAGGCTGCGGATAAAATAGTAGACTTGTCTGGTATATATTTGGATGTTGATTCTCGGAATGATTTGAAAGAAGCGGATAAATTATGTAGAGAATTAATAAAACAAGGCAGTGGTGATTTGGCTGTTCAAGTAGCGTCCGTGGTAAATGATAGTTTGTTGTCGGGAGATCCTTCAAAGAACAGGCTGTTTCTGCCTGATGTTATACGTAAAGTAGCTAAACATGATAGGGATATTAACTTATTAAATGAGGCAATTAGGTTGTATAAGGAAATTATCAATAGTAAACCTAAGTATGATAGCTTGGCTGTGGGGAAGTTAAGGGCTGCCGAAAAGTTACTGAGGTCTATGAAGGCTGCTGGTGCGATTGTGTGCGATGCTACCTGTGATAAAATTAGTGAATAAATATCTAATAAAAGGAGTTTTATGGTAGCGAAATCTACTGAGTCAAAAAAACCAACAAATAAGGACGTAAAAGCAGCGAAAACATCAGCTAAAAAACTAACTGCTAATAGTATTAAAACAGTCACGAAAGTTGCCGCCATCAAAGAAAAGAAAATTGTAAGTGCAGCTATAAAAGATACTCATATGGGTGGGTTTGTAAACTTTATTCGCGAGCAAGGTGTTGTTGGTTTGGCTGTAGGTTTGGCAATTGGTACTGCAGCTGGTGATACGGTTAAAAAGTTAGTGACGGCATTTATTGACCCGTTAGTGCAGTTGATCGTTGGCTCTCAACAAGGATTGCAATCAGCTTCATTTACGGTTGAAGTTGCTGGACGTAAAGGCGAATTTTTATACGGCGCGTTCGTTAGTTCGTTAATTACGTTGATAGCCGTTGCATTTGTTGTATATGCAATCGTTCACTTCTTTAAACTCGATAAATTAGACAAGAAAAAGGACTAAACCTTAACTAATAAGTGTGCCTACTGATTCTCCGCGGGTTGCGCGGAGAATATTTCCGTCTGTAAGCAAATCGCAAATTACAACTGGAATATGCTCATCCATAGCTAGTCCAATTGCCGCCTTATCCATAACGGCAATGTTAGGATTTGTTAGGGCTTCTTGGTAAGATAAATGGTCAATTTTTACAGCGTCAGGGAATTTCATAGGATCTTTATCGTAAACTCCGTCGACTTTCGTTGTTTTAACCACGGCGTCACACTGCATTTCCAATGCTAGATTTAACGCTGCAGTATCAGTGGTCAGAAATGGTCTACCGGTGCCGCACGCTACGATTACAATGCGGTTTTTCTTAATATGGCTAATGGCGCGTCGGAAAGTGTAGTGATCAATAAATTGATTCACTTCGACCGTGGACAATGCGCGAGTTGGAAGTCCTGCGTCGTTTAATACGTCAGCTAGGGCAATGGCATTCATTAGCGTAGAAAGCATCCCGATGTTATGAGCGGAAACAGGTTGGATTCCGTGACCGATGATTTGGTTACCGCGGACGTAGTTGCCGCCGCCAACCATAATTACAATCTCAGCCCCGTCGTCCAGCGCTGGTCGAATTTGCTCAGCAATCCAGCGAGCGCGTTTTGGGTCAAAGCCGCTGGCGAATTCGCCTTGAAGTTGTTCACCTGATAATTTGAGTAGGATGCGTTTTGTCATGACACCAGTGTATCATAGCGCACTTGAAAAATAACATAAATGCAAAAGGGAGGCGGCAGTGTAATACGAATTGCGATTTGCTATACAAATATTCGTTTTTTAAGTTAGACAAACTAGACAAGAAAAAGCTAAGACGCTTACGTTTGCTATTTTACTTTCTCCTATCTACAATGTGAGTATAAAGGAGAGAGTAGTGTGAAAGATGGAGTTCGGCGTCCGAGCTATTTACGTAGATCGCAAGAATCTAGCAGTAGTCATTTATTGAGTCGAAATATTGAAAGACCCAGTCAACCGTCGTATAGTTATGGTGAACCGCCCGAACAGAGGCGACAGCGTTTAAAAGAATTGCGGGAACGGTACAGTAAACTACCGGAAACTCCTTTTGCTGACTATGATCTTGGTGACAAAAAACTACCTGCATATAAGCACAAAGCAGAGATATTAGACACATTATCGGAAAGTAAAATATCCTGGCTGTGCGGACCGACGGGTAGTGGTAAAACGACACAAACCGCTCAGTATGCACTGGAGCGGTTTGATCGTGTCGTGGTGTTGATGCCGCGGCGGGTTATCGTCGATAATGTTACTGAATATGTCGAGAAGAGTTTGCGTGAACAGCTTGGCGAACAATATCCTAATCACTTGGTGGGCAAGATTCACGGACGTGCCACTGAAGCGACGCCGGACACTAGGCTCTGTTTCATGACTCCAGCAACGTTTACGAAAAAGCTGGAACAATTTTCTAGCGACTGGCAGGACGAGAAGACGCTTATCCTGGTTGATGAAATACATGAAGCCAATTTGGAGATGGAATTTGCTACCGCTCTGGCGGCAAAATCGATAGAGAATACCGGCAAATGGCATATGGCTTTTTCTAGTGCCACGCCTGATACAGAAGCTTCTCAGGCGATGTACGAAGATATTAATGGGTCAGAACTACCAGTCGTAACCATTAAGGGTCGGCCGCATGATATCGACATTACAGAAGATAAGGTGAATACGATATCTGAAGCGTATCTCGAATATGGTAAGGACTCGAAAAAATCACTGGTCTTTGTTGAAGGTGTGAGAAGTATCGAGGAGACTATTGCGTCAATCAAGCGTCATACTCGCCATCAATCCGGGAAAATACGATTTTTCAAACTACATTCTGGCATATCAGAAGCTGCGCGCCGAGAGATTTTTACTGCCAAACCAGCAGAAGATGAGTCGTTTGTCATCGTTTCGACCTCGGCTGGACAGTCTGGAATCACTATCCCTGAGGTTGATTTGGTGCTATCGAATGGACTGACGAAGAGTAAGGAGATTGGCGAAGAGGGCACGGAGGGGTTGCCACCTCGATTGTGCACTCAAGCAGAGCTGATGCAGCAGGCGGGGCGGGGCGGTCGTGATATTGATGGCGCTAAGTTTGTATTGGCTCGTCCGATATCTTACGATAAGATTTATTTGCCAGATGAGCTGAAAGGATTTTATGATATTGCGTCCCGTGAACAGCATATTCCACCGGAGATATATCACACGAATATTGTGCGCAACGTTTTGTCGGCTATCCATCTGAATGGTGATTTTGAGGATCTGAACCGATACCTGATGCATCCTGTTACTAGTAAAAAAGTTATTCAAGAGTCGTACGATTTGCTGGAAACCCTGGAAGCAATTGATGGAGAGGGGCAGATCACAAAAATTGGTGAGTTTATGGATAGTTTACCATTGTCGCCAGAACTTTCTCGGTCATTAGCGGAAATGATTAAGAATGGGGGAAGCTTACGTGAAGTGTTGGCATTATCGGCCATGGCAGCCTCCGTCTCGGGTGGTGGCTTTGCTGCCTGGCATCAACCAAAGGAATTGTTTCAGGAATTTGTCAGCCCCGATACAACAGATGACTTTTTTGCCGAATACGATGCTTTTTTGAAAACCAGAGAGATTTATGACGGCTGTCGTACTGACAATGACGTCTACCTGACTAATGGTATTGATCCCAATAAGGCGGATAATATTCACTATCAATTTAGTAAAATATGTCGGCGCCTGTCGGTTAATCCAAACGATATCGACATGGGTGAACTAAACAGCGAGGAAAAACACAATATATCGGTGGCTTTGGTGCGCGGGTTTCAGGAATTATTGTATACCAAAGCTGGTAGTCGGCGCATTGGACGAACAACAGTCAACCAATACACGAACATTCACACCGGCGAACGTGGTATTTCTGAGTATGAAATTAGTTCGCACAGCTTAGTGCGACGTATGGGCTCGGAGGCGCTGAAGTTGGCCCTGGCTTTACCGTGGTGGTATGATACGCGTGATGGTCGTCGATACACACTCAACACAATTTTACCAGTAACCAAGAATCAAGTTGCTCAAGCCTTGAGTAGCAGCGCTGTGTCTGAATCCCTTGGTGATAGAGTTGCTCCTAATGGTGACTTGGTTCGTGTGACGCGGCCGAAAGTCGGCTCGCTGATACTCGGTCCAGAGCGGCAGCAAAAAATCCCCGCCATAACAGATGAGCAAATCGCGCTGATAGTAGACGCAATGAAAAACAAGGCTAATAAACAAGTAAGAGTATTGTTTGATTTACAACATCAGCGAGTTATCACCAAGGGTCAATTGCATCAGGTCCTAGACGGGTCTGCGGTAAATAGTCACAATGTCCATGAGGCGGAGGCTAAGGTTTGGGCTGAAGTGCAGAATGTGTTAACGAGCGAGCAGCAAGAAGCTTTTTATGGTCAGATAAACAGATAACGAGTGTATAATAGATAGTATGAGTAAGGCAAAAAAATATTATGGATCGACCTGGAGATGACTGGACTAGATCCAGTGCGCGATGAGAGGACTTCTTTGATTGACTTTTTAAATTGTTTATGTTATAATAGTAATTATGGAAAAATTAAGCCCGACTCCGAGTGATATAGAGGCGAAGATGTATCAGCCTCGCGCTTTGCAAGTTCTTGATAGCGGCGAGCGCCGCGTAGAATTTGAGGGAATTAGTTGCCAGCTGAAATATTATGATTGCGAGCAGCCTGGCAACCCGGAAGCTTGCTGCAATGAAATATATGAATATAAATTACCTGCCGATGCTATTGAGCGGGCTAATTTGGGTTTTGATCTAGACGAACTACCGTCATTTATTGGTGTAAAGGGTGGGGCGGCTCGTCAGGTTTTGGAGTCTCTAGTTCATAGCAACCGCCAGTTACCGCCTCCTCGCGATGTCGATTTGGTAATTTTAGAAGAAGTTATTGCTAGTGGCGATTATGATCCAGATGAGATTCGGGCGGTAGCGAGCGATCTTTCAATGCGTTTTTCGCCACGTGATGCAATGAATGGCTATGGCGCGGAGTATGTACAATCTACTGCCGAGTTTATGAGGCGGCATGATTTTACAATCAATCAAGTGCTCATACACAAGAACAACGGTGCTTGGAGGCTATTGGCTAGCACTCAAGCAGTGTTGGATACTACTGAGCATATTATTAGACCGACAGTTTTTGAACACGACATTGATTATGGCTATCGAATTGGCAATAAATTAGCCCTCAAGGCAGTGAGGCTTCTGTCTGATATGCAAGTTCAGGGGATTGACTATGCAACCATCAAGAGTGTTCAATTGCCAGATGATATTTATGGTGATCCAAGGGGTGCTTATTTCATGCAAGCGCTACAGCTAGATAAGACGTTAGAAGTCAGCGACGAATTGGCCGAACGCTATGTGGAAAATCTAAAGTTTTATGGAATGATACCGTATGGTTGTGAAGATATGAGTGCTATTGAGATGTATTATTATCTAGTGAATGAGACGGATTTTGTCCCGTCTGATGGCGTGCTTGAATCCCTTCGGATTGAAAGAGAAAATCGCCTGAAGCTTGGTGGTGCGGCAAAGTTTGATGACGTCGTTGAAAGGCTATTAAGACAGGTGTCAGAGCGGTTTTCTCGAGATTACTACGATGCCAAAAAGTAGTATAATAGAGATATGAAAGCAAGTTTTAAGCCAAAAAAGATTTTGTGGGTGGATTTGGAGATGACAGGATTAGATCCAGTACGTGATGAGATTTTGGAAGTAGCGGCAATTGCGACGGATTGGGATTTTAAGGAAATTGCGACGTACGAAGGAATTGTGCGCCACGATTCGGAAAAGCTGGCTAAGTTGTTGGACCGAAATGCTGGTTTTTGGAATGAGCATCCGGAAGCGCGACGCGGGCTGGAGGAGCAGAATGAATCGGGCAAGCCTTTGGCGGAAATAGAACGCGAATTGTTGGCGTTTTGTGATGAGCATTTTGCAGGCGAGACGAAGATTTTGTTAGCAGGCAATTCAATACATCAGGATCGTCGATTCATTGACCAATGGTGGCCAACGTTGTCAAAAAGACTACATTATCGTGTGTTGGACGTGAGTGCATGGAAGGTGGTGTTTGAAGGTAAATACGGTAAGAAATTCGCCAAGCCAGAAGATCATCGAGCACTGGAAGACATCCGCGGTAGCATTATGGAACTTGAATATTATTTGAAAAAGGTGAAAGTATGACGCATAAACAATTTGAAGAATTTATCCTGAGTTTGCCGGGCGTATGGCTGGATTATCCATTTGGCGAGGATATTGCGGTGTATAAATTTGGTCGAGATAATGACGGCGCAGGGAAAATGGTAGCGTTGGTAGCGGAAGGTTCGAAGCCGCTCAGAGTAAGCCTAAAATGTGATCCGTTGTTGGCGCAGAATTTACGAGAAAAATACGAAACGGTTTTACCAGGCTATCACTTAAATAAGAAGCATTGGAATACAATTATTTGTTCAGGTCAATTGACTGACGAAGAGGTCTTTGATTTGGCGAGGTTGAGCTATCGATTAGTCTCGGAAGCTTAATCTGCTTTAATGATTTGATTGATTTGTTTCTGAATATTCTCTAAATCGCCAGCAGTTTTTACTAGCCATTCGCGCATCTTTTTTGACTTGGTGGACTTGTATACCTTTTTCATCATATTGATCGTATCTGTTATTTGCACATTCATCTCATGGGCATAGGTAATATCCAATTGCGTGTTTAGAAGAGCTTCGTCCAATTTTTTCTCTAATTTTTCTGACGGATCTAGAGCGAGGATATCCTTCTGTTTTTCCTTATAATTGATGCCGGTTGCTTGAAGCGCTTCGCCCATTGAGGCGTCTGCGGTGGTTAGCACTGCAACCAGAGAACTGTTGGTGGTTTGCAAGCTGGTTGAGCGGAATTTATTATTGTATTTTTTGGAAATAGTGAGTAATTTATTAACACGTGATGCAACTTGAGACGGACTAGCATTTGGCATAGAATCTTGTGAAAAAACGAATATCGCAATTAGGGTTATCAAGCCGATAAAACTCAAAATAGCGATGATGATTTTGGTTTTTTTATCAAAACCTTCCGCTGGCGGAGGTGTGGCAATTTGATTCAGATAATCGATACCTTGAGGTTGGTTGTTCAAATTGTCAGGATACATATTTCTATTTAACCACAAACAATAACAGAGGTAAAGAGTGATATAATAAAAATATGAATGATGCCAAAGAAGAAGTGCGGGCGCGACTGAACATCGAGGATGTGATTGGTGAGTATGTTCAGTTGAAGCGAGCGGGTCGCAACTTGAAGGGTTTAAGTCCGTTTACCGACGAGCGAACTCCAAGCTTTATGGTCAGTCCAGAAAAGCAGATTTGGCACGATTTTTCTTCTGGAAAAGGTGGCGATATTTTTACGTTTGTGATGATGGTGGAAGGAATGGATTTTCGTCAATCGCTGGAGCATTTGGCTCGGAAAGCGGGCGTCGATCTGACTTTGTTTTCTAATGGCGACGGACGAACAGTCAAGCGCCGCGCCAGAGCCAGGGAAGCGCTGAAGCTGGCCGCCAATTTTTATCAGCAGAATTTGGTGAAAAATTCGACAGCGTTAAATTATGTGGTTAAAAAACGGCGATTAAATCGTCAAACGATTGGTGATTTTCTGATTGGCTATGCGCCGGAGAATGGCGACACGTTGACGAAAGCATTGGAAAAAAGAGGATTTTCTAGGCAGGAATTGGCGGATGCTGGCTTGTCGAATCGGTTTGGTGGCGATTTGTTTCGCGGGCGAATGATGGTAGCTTTGAGTGACGGCAACGGCGAAGTTGTGGGATTTACGGGCAGAATTATTCGTGACGATCCGCGTGCTCCAAAATACCTGAACACGCCGCAAACGCTGTTGTTTGATAAATCGCGATATATTTTTGGTTTGCATCAAGCCAAGGAAGCGATTCGAAAAAGCGATGTGGCGGTGATTGTTGAGGGCAATTTGGATGTGATTAGTAGTCATCAAGCGGGCGTCAAAAACGTGGTTGCGACATCTGGAACGGCGATGACGACGCAACATTTGAAGTCGCTTAGTCGATTGGCAGGGCGGATTCGCTTGGCGTTTGATGGCGATCGAGCGGGAGTTAACGCAACGGAGCGGGCAATTAACTTGGCTCAGGAAGTCGGCGTGGAGTTGGAAGTGGTGAGCTTGCCTGATGGCGTTAAAGATCCAGACGAATTGATCCAAAAAGATCCAGCGCTTTGGCAAGCGGCGATTGACCAATCTCAGCCGGCGGTGGATTGGGTGATTGCTAGGTACGCGGAAATGGAGAATTTGAAGTCGGCGGAAGGCAAGCGGCGATTTTCGACCATTGCACTGAGGATTGTCCGAGGCTTGAAAGATCCGGTGGAACAAGAGCATTATCTGTCGGTAATTTCTGAAAAAACTGGCGCGTCAATTACCGCACTGAAGGCGAAATTGTCGAATGAAAAAGTCGCTGAACATCAATTGAAAAAGGCGAAAATTGAAAAAGAAAAACCGACTCCGGTTCAGGATGAAACTGAGGATATGCTGGCGGGGTTGGCGGCGAGTGAAAAATCTGTGCGGCGTTGGTTGGCGGCGGTTTCTGGCGAAATGTTGGATGATGACAACGCGCGGCAGTTGATTGGCTATTTGCGGAAGAATCCAGACGCGGATTTGGGCGAGGTTCCGCTGGACTTGCAAAAAATCGAACAGTATGTGAAAATAGTACAGTTGAAAAGTGAAAGTCGTTACGCCAATTGGGAGCAAAAAAGCTTGGACGAAGAGATGGCTCGGCTAGTCAGACAGATAACAATCAAACATCGCGAAAACAAAAAGAATCAATTATTAACGCAGCTTAGAGAGGCCGAGGCGTCGGGCGATGAGGTTTTGTCTCAGAATTTACGCCAGAGCTTAAATAATCTGATTAAGGAGAAAATGTGAGCGACGATATCACGACGAAGCCAGTAAACTTAAACGAAGATGATGATTTTGATCCAACGCTTATAGACGAAGAAGAATCGGAAGATTTGGATTCGTTGACAACTGGACAATATTTGGACGACGTGTCGGATGACTCGGTCAGGTTGTATCTGCGGGAAATCGGTAAAATTCCACTACTTAGCGCTGAAGAAGAAATGGACTTGGCGCGCCGAATTGTTGAAGGCGATAAAAAGGCCAAGGATAAGATGGCTGAGGCGAATATGCGTTTGGTGGTGTCAATTGCTAAGCGTTATTCTGGTCGTGGTTTGGACTTTTTGGATCTGATTCAAGAGGGAAATACTGGACTTTTGCGTGCGGTTGAAAAGTTTGATCCAGATAAGGGATTTAAGTTTTCGACTTATGCGACTTGGTGGATTCGTCAGGCAATTACGCGTGCGATTGCTGATCAGGCGCGAACGATTCGTATTCCAGTTCACATGGTGGAAACGATCAATAAATTGCTGCGTACTCAGCGACGAATGACACAGGAATTGAACCGTGAGCCGACAATTGAAGAATTGTCTAAAGAGCTGGATATGGAACCAGAGAAAATTGAATATGTCATTAAGATTAAACAGGACATTTCTTCTTTGGACGCTGGCGTTGGTCGTGATGGTGAAGATGACGATTCTGTGCTGCAAGATTTTATCGTTGACGAAGATACGGTTTCACCAGAAGATTCCGCTTCAAATCAATTATTAAAAGAGCAAGTTCAGGAAATTCTATCAAGTTTGAGTGATCGCGAGCAGAAAATTGTTCGAATGCGTTTTGGTTTGGATAATGGGAAAAACCACACTTTGGAAGAAGTTGGCCAGGAATTTGCAGTTACGCGTGAGCGAATCCGCCAGATTGAAGCTAAGGCACTAGCAAAACTTCGCAAGCACAAAGATGCGAAAAAACTTTACGAATATCTGGATTAATTAACACTGTTCGGGCGATTTACAAAAATGGGCGTCGTGAGTTGCGGCGTCTATTTTTTGGCGTAATTGCTCGAGGCTGCCGTCGTTAATGATGAAATAATCAGCAATAGCAATTGGTCCACCTTTTTCCAAATTCTCGATTTCTGACCAGTCGCGCTGATCAACTTCGTGCGGTTGCATTGGGCGCTCTATGCGCTTAGCCATTCGTTGATAACGGAGGTATTTCGGCGTAACAATAGCAATAACGACAACTTGTCCAGGAAATTCGTGCTTAAGGAATTTATATTCACTCCAAGTGTATAATCCGTCCAAAACGATTTTATTTTGCCCAGCGTTTATTAAATCGTGGATGTTTTTTATGACGCGTTTGATTACGAAATCTTTGCCTTCGCGGCGGCGAATCTCTTCCCGAAATTGTTGTTGATTGTCCCAAGTTTTTTCAATTCCAGCCTCGTCCATGGCTTTATAAATAACGCCACCGAAGTAAATTTTTGGAAATCCTTTTTCTGTCAAATATTCGACAGCTGAGCTTTTGCCGCTGCCCGCCAATCCAACCAGGGCGATAATTTTTGCGTGTGGTTGTGTCATGTACTAATTTTAACAATTTGTTGACATTCTTCCAAATAGAGAGTATCTTTAAGCTACACACTATGGAAACACTTCATGGACATGTTGAAGAGTTACCTCAGAATTCTCCTTCTGACCTTGATATTAAGGGTCAAGAAAATTCGATAGATAATGATAAGATAACGGCTCAGATTAAAGAGCTGGAATCAAAATTCGATCATAATCCAGACGGTAGCGAGAAATGGCAGAGGTTTGTTGGTAAGCCTATCGAGGATCAATATGGGCAGCGTTGGATGATTTGGGAAAATCCTGCCACTTCATCATCTAATCCAAAGGATCGATATCAAATATATAAGATACTCAAGAATGAAGATGAGTTTAGATATGCTTTCATAAAAGAGCTTGAGGTTGATCGTTACCCTGGGCGCCATAAAACGTCTTACGAGTTTTTTGTTGGACCAGATGACGGTAGAGATGAGACTATAACCGTGTTCTTTAATGACGATGGAGTGATTGAGTATGTTCATTGTTATAGCTATCTGGAGGAGCGCAAGAGATTGTACGAGAAGTACGAAAGAGCGCAGAAGAAACTTGCTGAGGCTTCAATAATCAACTCTCTGACGATAGCCGCTTAAATGCTACAATAGAGTTATGAAGCGTCTAGTGGTTATTGATGGAAAGTCGGTGTTTTACCGAGGTTATTATGCTATGCCGGGATTGTCGATGGCTGACGGAACTCCGACTGGTGGAGTGTACGGATTTGTCAGTTTGGCAATTGAGTTAATTAAGAAATTGGAGCCGGATTATGTGGCGGTAGCTTGGGATAAGCGCGGTACAAATATTCGCAAGCGGCGGGAATTGTATCCAGAATATAAAGCTGGTCGCAAGCCAGCGCCAGATGACTTTTACCAGCAAATTCCGATTTTACACGAGCTGCTCGATGCATTTGGCTGGCCGCTTTATGAAATTGATGATTACGAGGCGGACGACATTCTGGGCGCGTTTGCCAGGCAAGCGGAATCTCGCGGAATTGAAACGTGCTTGATAACGTCGGATTTGGACGCATTGCAATTGATATCACCGATGACCAAAGTTTACGCCATGAAAAATGGTTTAAGGAATATCGAAGAATTTACGGCGGAACACTTTGAAGAAAAATACGGAATTCGGACGGAACAATTTTTAGATTTGAAGGCGCTAAAGGGTGATTCTAGTGATAATTTGCCGGGAGTGCCGGGAATTGGCGAGAAAACGGCGGTGAAATTATTGCAAGAATATGAAACTCTGGACGGAGTTTATGAACATCTGGACGAGCAAAAAGGCGCTTTGCGAACGAAGCTGGAAAATGGTCGCGAGTCGGCATATTTGACCAAGCAAGTGGCGGAAATTTGGACGGACGCGCCGATTGAACTGGACTGGGATGTGGCGGACGTTAATGATTGTGATTTTGCGCGAGTAAAGGAAATTCTGCAGAAGTTGGAGTTTAATTCGCTAATTGGACGACTGCCGCGAACGATGCAAGCGACGGAAAATGAGAAAAAAGAAGAGCCGAAGTTGGATATTCCACGAATTGAAAAATTGCCCGATATGCCAATGTTTGAGTCGGAAAATATAATATATATCGATTCGTCGGAGCCTGACGTAATTTACATAAGCTCAAATCCTGAGTCAGTGTGGACGGCGAAAATTAGCGAAATTAGTCAATCTGTGTGGCAATTACTGGCGCAGGGAACTGTGATCGCGGCGGACGTTAAGCAGTTGTATCATGCGCTGGATAATCATGGCGTGGCGGTGCGTTTTCATGAGGTTTGTGACGTTGGGCAGGCGGCGTTTTTGATTGATCCACTGAAGCGCGATCGTAGTTTGAATGCGCTGTCTGGTGATTTTTCTGATGACAATTCCGCGCCTTATCAATTGGCTCGCTTGCATAAAATTTATCGTGAACAAAAAGTTTACATGTCAAACAATTCGCAAATTGCGCGCGTGGCTTACGAGTTTGATTTTCCAGTAATTTGGGCGCTATTCCAGATGGAAAAACGCGGGATGAAGTTGGACGACACGCTATTAAAACAGATGGGCGATGAGCTGGCGGCGGAAGTTCGTGAGCTTGAACAACAAATGTATTCCATGGCTGGATATGAGTTTAACGCGTCTAGTCCAGCGCAACTTTCTGAGGTTTTGTTTACCAAATTACAATTACCAACCGTGGGCATAAAAAAGGGAAAAACTGGATATTCAACAGGTCAAAAAGAGTTGGACAAATTACGTGGACAACATCCGATTATCGAGTTGATTGAGCGATATCGAGAATTGACCAAATTGATCAGCACGTACATTGAGGCGTTACCAAAATTGATGGCGACTGATGGGCGAATTCACACTACGTTTAATCAGGATGTAACCAGCACGGGGCGGCTGAGCAGTACAAATCCGAATTTACAGAATATTCCGGCGCGGACTGAACTGGGTAGGAAAATTCGCCAGGCGTTTGTTCCGAGTGATGGTAAAGTTTTTGTCGGCGCGGATTATTCACAATTTGAGCTGAGGCTGGCTGCTGTGCTGGCAGGCGACGAGAAATTGATTGAAGACTTTAATAGTGATGTTGATATTCACGCAAAAACGGCGGCGGAAACATACGGAATATCGATTGACGAAGTGAGCAAATCTCAGCGTCGAGCAGCGAAAGTGATCAATTTTGGTGTACTTTATGGAATGAGTCCGCACGGTTTGGCGGCGGCTACGGGAATGTCATTTACAGAGGCGAAAAAGTTTATTGATCATTATTTTGAGGTGCGAAAACCGATTCGTCAGTATTTGGATAAAATTTTAACTCAAGCGCGAGAACAGGGATTTGTTGAAACGTATTTTGGCAGGCGACGACCAACACCTGATGTAAAATCGAGCAATTTTATGGTGCGATCTTCGGCGGAAAGAGCTGCGATGAATATGCCAATTCAAGGCACGGAAGCGGATTTGATGAAATTGGCAATGATTCGGCTGGAGGACAAGTTGTCGGGCTTGGCTGATGCGATTTTACAGGTTCATGATTCGATTTTGGTGGAATGCAAACCTGAAGACGTCCAGAAAGTCAGCGAGATTATGAAAGTGGAAATGGAAGGCGTTTGTCCGGAATTACCGATTAAATTGAAAGTAGATGTCGGTACGGGCGTAAATTGGGGTGAAGTGTAGAAAATATGGTATAATTACGCCATGAAATACACTCAACGACGAAATTCATTTTCTCGATTTGTACCAATTTTGCTGGTTATTGTTATCACGGTTGTGGCGGTAGCAGCGGTTATTGCGATTGGTCGAGCATTATTTGGCAAAAACGATTCAGGTCAAACAACGGATCAAAATGTTAACGTAGGGCAAGTTGCTTTGTTGTCGACGGACGTGGGAAGCGCGGTTCGATTGACGGTGCGCGGGCCAATTGTAGCGAATGAGAATTTCCGCTCATATAGCATCACTATTTCGCCAGAATCTCGCGAAATGACGACGTACGAGGGATATTTGGATAAGCCGATTGCAGAAAAAAAATTGGATAATAACAGCAGGGCTTATACGGAGCTGGTTTATGCG
The DNA here is from genome assembly GCA_963516705.1 of uncultured Candidatus Saccharibacteria bacterium. Taxonomy (GTDB): domain Bacteria; phylum Patescibacteriota; class Saccharimonadia; order Saccharimonadales; family Saccharimonadaceae; genus Nanosynbacter. Next base: position 61,979 of record CAUQBM010000001.1, read on the forward strand.
CTTGATAAGCGAAAAATGATGGAAGGTACGCCGCTAACTGAGCAGCAAAACGATTTGCGGGGAATTTGTGCTAGCGGTAAAATTTACAAATTCGAAACCTTGAAGGACAATTCCGTTGTGAAGAGTTTGTGGACGTCGGATTGTAGCGGCTCTAAAGGTTCGGCGCAAGCTAACGTAAACGAGATTTTGGATATGTTTTTGAAGCAAATTCCTGACGGCAAAAAAATGGCGGCTGGAATTGGTCTAAGTCAAGAAGAAGCTTTGTTTAAGCTGTAGGACTCGCCGAATGCCCGAGCTACCCGAAGTTGAGACAGTTCGTCGCGGTTTGGCGGATTTATTGCCAGGTCAGGCTGTTGTGCGAGCGACGGTATTTGATTCGCCAAAGAGTTTTCCGAATTCACCCACTGACGTTCAGCAATTTTTATATGGTGCGCACGTAACGGCGGTGCGACGTCGTGCAAAAGTATTGATGATTGATCTTGATACGCGTTATTCGCTGGTGATACATCTTAAGATGACTGGGCAATTGATTTTTCGTGGGGCTAATAGTTTTGCTGGCGGTCATCCGAATGATAGTTTGATTGGTGAATTGCCTGATAAATCGACGCGCGTGCAAATTGATTTTACGGATGGTTCGCGCCTGTTTTTCAATGATCAGCGTAAGTTTGGCTGGATGAAATTGATGCCGACTGATGAGATAGAAAATTTGCCGTTTATGCAGAAAGTTGGGCCGGAACCGCTCGATAAAAAAACTGAGGCGAGTGACTTTATTAAACGAATTCGTCGTCGGCAAAATTCGATGATAAAGCCGGCGTTTCTTGATCAGTCGGTGATCGCTGGAGTTGGTAATATTTATGCTGATGAAGCTCTGTGGGCTGCGAAAATTCACCCTCAGACGCGCGTTAGGAATGTTAGTGATGACCAATTGGAAGATTTGTTTAACGAACTGCGCCAGATTTTGCAATTGAGCATTGATCAGGGCGGCTCGACGGATAAAAATTACGTTGACGCTGAAGGCAGGAAAGGTAATTATCTGTCGTTTGCGCACGTATTTCGTCGGGAAGGTCAGCCGTGCCATCGGCATCCTGACCAAGAGATTGTAAAGATGAAAGTTTCTGGACGCGGTACGCATATTTGCCCAGTTTGCCAAGTGGAGGCGAAGTGATCTATCTTTTTTACGGCGAAAATGAATTCGAGAAACGGCAAGCAATTGCTAAGCTGATCGGCAATGAAAAAGCGGCGCGACATGATGGCGAAGATTTGACGCTGGCTGGAATGCAGGAAATAGCAATTGGGCAGACGCTGTTTATGAACTCGTCGGTGTATTTGATTTCAAAATTGAGCGAAAATTCTGAGGTCTGGTCGCAACTTCCAGATATGAAGTTTGATGATGACAGGACGATTGTTCTGGTGGAAGATAAAATTGATAAGCGAGCAAAAACGTATAAGTGGCTGCAGAAAAATACCAAAGTTCAGGAATTTTCACCGCTTAGCGATCGCCAAAAACCGCAACTTTTAAAATGGTGCGTGGCGGAGGCGAAGGTTCGCGAGTGTGAATTAACGAATCATCAAGCAGAGATAATTGTTGATCGTTTGGGATTTGATCAGTTGCGACTGAGTAATTTTTTAGATCAATTGTCGCTGGCGGAAAAAGTGACGGATGATTTAATTGACAACTTCATACCTCTGGCGAGGACGGAGAATGTGTTTGATTTGTTCGTTTCGGCGCTGGCGGGTGATTATGATAAGGTTCACGATATAATTAGCTATTTGGAGTCGGAAAGTGGCGTTGATGGAGCTTACCAGACAATGGGGTTGCTTGCTTCGCAGGCTACTAACTTGACGGCGTTGGTTTTAGCTGACGGCGACAGTAAGTTGGTGGCTTCGGATTTTTCGGCTAATCCGTATGTTTTACGAAAAATGGCGTCTTCAGCAAAAGGTGTCGATAAGGAAAAACTGAAGAGGATAAATGATGCGCTACTTCGGGCGGACTTGCAAATGAAAACAACCTCTGTAAACCCGTGGCTGCTTGTGGAGGCGGCGCTGGTTGGAATTGGAAAATAAAAATACCCCAGTTAATTCCGGGGTATTTTCTAGTAATCTTTACAGATTATTTTTCAGCTTTCTTAGTAGCTGGCTTCTTTGCTGGAGCTTTTTTAGCGGCAGTTTTCTTAGCTGCTGGCTTTGCAGCTGGCTTTTTAGTAGCCTCTAATGTAACACCTGCTTTTTTAGCAATTTTGCTCAATGCGCTCTTTCGGCGAGCAGCGGTGTTTTTCTTAATCAAGCCTTTTTTAACAGCGGTGTCGATTTCGCTTTGTGCTGCAGCAAGAGTTTTTGCGCTTGGTTCTGCAGAGAAAGCTTTAACAGCAGTCTTAATGTCTTTTTTAATGCTGATGTTTCGCTCGCGGCGCTTTAAGGTTTGTTTAGCACGCTTGATGGCGGATTTGATGATTGGCATGTTTCTCCTTTACCTCTATAGATTTGTATCGCTAATCAGGAAGAATTATACAGAAAATAGCATAAATTGTAAAGAGGCGGCTTAGATATTGACTTTATGGTACTGCTTATGGTATAGTGATGCCAAGCGTAATTACAAAAAACAAACATAGGAAAAATCATGTCAAACGGATCAGCAAAGCAAAAAGTAATCCAGAGCATCAAGGATGTAACTAATATTTTAGTGACGGTGAGTTCTAGCCCGTCGGTCGACGAATTGTCGGCAGCATTAGGATTGACGATTTTCCTCAATAAACTAGGGAAGCACGCTACGGCTGTGTTTAGCGGCGACATTCCGCCAGCAATTACGTTTTTGAATCCTGATAAGACGTTTGAGCAGACCGCAGATTCTTTACGTGATTTTATTATTGCCTTGGATAAAGAGAAGGCTGACCATTTGCGCTATAAAGTTGTTGACGACGCCGTAAAGATTTTCATTACGCCATATCGCACGACAATTACCGATAAAGACTTGGAATTTTCACAGGGCGATTATAACGTTGAGCTAGTTTTGGCGCTAAATGTTGAAAATAGTGAAAGTATTGACACGGCTTTGACTGCGCACGGTAAGATTTTGCATGACGCTACGGTTGTGGCTATAACAGCGGGCGACGTAAAGAGTGGTCTGGGTTCTGTTGATTGGCACGAATCTAATGCTAGTGGTGTGAGTGAAATGGTTGTTGAGCTTCTTGATGATCTGAAGACTCCGAAGGTTACCTTGGATGAGCAGATGGCGACAGCTTTGCTTACGGGAATTGTTGCAGTGACTGACCGATTTAGTAATGGAAATACATCATCAAAGGTTATGACCACGGCCGCAGAACTTATGGCAGCTGGCGCAAATCAGCAATTGGTGGTTTCGAAGATTGCAGAGAGCGAAGTAGAGGATGAGCCGCAGAAGATTGAAAAGATCGAAGAAAAATCTCCAGAAAAAGAAGAAGCTTCAGAGGATAAGGCTGAAGAAGTAGAGAAAGATGAGGAAACTGTACACGCGGACGGAACTTTGTCGATTAGTCACGAAAAGAAGGGCGATGTTGATGAAGTGGCTGAACAAACAGCGAAGGAAAAGCAAGAAGAATCTGCTAGGATTGCTGAAGAGAAATTGGCTAAAATTGAGCCGATAGAGGAAGAGCCACAAGTCGAGGAGGAAAAGCCGAGTGAAAAAATAGTTTCAAAGGGCGAACTTTCTTTTGAGGAAACTCCGCTGATGGGTGGCACTCTGAACGCAACGACTACACAGGCTGCCGAGGATAAGATTAGGGAATTGGCTAGCGATCAAAATAAAACCATCTTAACGCACGGTAAATATGTGGGTGATAACACGCCGTCGTTTGGCGATACCCCATTAAATGCGGCTATGGGCGCGTCTGATGAACCACCAAAGATTGATCCGTTCGCGACAACTAACGCCGCTGAGCAAAAATTGTCGACGATACCTGTTGCGCCGCAATCTGAAGAGTCGATTATTTCGGCAATTACCAACGACACAAATCAATTGAATAATCCAGTAGCGCCAGCTCCGAGTCAGCCGATTGCGCCAATTGAGCCAGCAATAACAAATCCTGAAAATAGCATTCCGGGCTTCGATTTACCAATGCCGCCAGCAATGCCGGATTTCGGCGCTTTGCCACCAATGCCGCCAGCGCCTACAGGTGTTGATGTAAATGGACTGCCACAGATTGCACCGCTAGGGGTGGCGCCTGAGCCAGTAGCCGCTCCGCAAGCTCCAGCGCCTGCGCCGATCACCGCGATGCCAACTCAGCCAGCTCAAAACGCAGACTTCAATCCAGCGCAATTCCACATCCCAGGACAATAGTTGATGGACGAAGTGATTCTCATAGACAAACCTCAGGGAATGACTAGCTTTGGGGTGGTAGCGCGCTTGCGACGAGTTTTATCTAATCAGGCAGGAAAGAAGATAAAGGTTGGTCACACGGGTACGCTTGATCCGTTTGCTACTGGGCTAATGATTATTGTGACTGGAAAGAAATGTCGCGAAGCTGAAACTTTCACCAAGTTAGATAAGTGGTACGAGGCAGAAATTATTCTGGGCAAGAATAGTTCGACAGGCGATCCAGAAGGTGAAATTACTGATGTTTCTGATTGTGAGCCAAGCTTGGAAGAAGTTCAGCGGGTGATTAGTCAATTTGTGGGAAAAATTGAGCAGACGCCGCCGATTTTTAGCGCAATAAAAATTAACGGCGAAAGAGCGTATAAATTGGCGCGCGAAGGTAAACAAGTTGAGATTCCTAAGCGTGTGATAGAAATTTACTCGTTGGAGTTATTGGCATACGAATATCCCAAATTAAAGATCAGAACTCACGTTTCAAGTGGAACTTATATCCGAACGTTAGCGGTGGATATTGGCGAGAAACTAGGGACGGGCGCGTATTGTGAGAATTTGCGCCGAACGAAAATTGCCGACTATTCTATTGACCAGGCAAAGACTCTGGCGGATTTTGGAATTACTAGCTAATTGCAAAAAACAGAGAAGCTTGGTATAATTACAGGGCTATGATTAGCAAAGAGAATAAAGCGAAAGCAATTGCTTTGACTCAGGTCAATAAAAACGACGTCGGTAGCCCACAAGCTCAGGTGTCAGTTTTGACGGCTCGTATCAAAGAAGTCACGGAGCATTTGAAGGCGAATAAGCACGACTTCATGGCTCGTCGCGGCTTGATCCAAATGGTTGGTAAGCGCAAGCGTTTGCTGAAATATTTGGAACGAACTGATTTTGAGTCTTACAAAGCAGTTGTTGCCAAATTAGGTTTGCGTAAATAATTTACGTTAAAAACTGCTTAAATCCCCTTTGACGAAAAGGGGATTTTTGTTGTTCTGACTATTTTTTCAATTTGGCGATAATCACATCTCGTCCGTCGTTTGCGCCGCCCAAAGTGCAGGAATAAAGAGTTAATTGCGGCTGATCTGTGCGCTGTTCGATTTCCACGGCATCTGGTTTAACGCTTTGTTTTTCGCTGATGACGTAATTGTAACGCACGCCGTTATAGTCAATGATAATTTCATCGCCGACAGTCAATTTATCGATATTATAAAAAGGCGATTTTCTGAGTGTTTGCTGAGGAGTTAATCCCATAATAAAACGGTGTGCAGATAAGACAAAATTGCCGCCATCTTTTGGGTTGCCGTTTTCTGGTTTACGCCACCACGCACCATGTTCCATTGTTTCGGCGCCGCCAGTACTATAAGGCAAATTTATGTCGATTTTCGGTATATAAAGTCGATTTTCGGTAATTTTATTCTCGGTTTTAGTGATGAGCTGAGTGGTCTGGTTGTCTTTTGGATTGATGTTTTGCGACAAAATAAGGGGCGTGCTGATGAGAGCAAGCAAATAAACTCCGCCAAGAATCATTAAGATTGCGATTATAGTTAAGATATAGCTTTTCCAGCTTTTCTGGCGATTTTTTACTGAATCTAGCTGAAGTGACATGAATAAATTATAGCATATTCATCTGTTAATAAGGTTATGTTAAGCGCGCTCGCGGCTGGCGTTTGGGCTGAGGTTTTAGTATAATATAAGGAGCAATTTGTAACGCGGAAGTGATAGAGATGAGACGACTAAATTGCCAAGTAATTTCATCCCTGTTACTACCGCAAGAAAGGAGCTCTTTATGAGTATTATCAATCCAAGCGGCAAGGAGATTTTTAGTGTTACCACTGATTTTTGTGGTCGGCCGCTGACTTTAGAAGTGAATCGTGTCGGTTTTAGGACGACTGGTAGTGTTTTGGTGCGCTATGGCGACACTGTAGTTTTGGGTAGCGCTCAAGTTAGTCCGCGTCCAGTGCAATTGGATTATTTTCCATTGTCGATTGATTATGAAGAAAAATTTTATGCAGCAGGTAAGATTTCTGGCAGCCGATTTATCAAGCGCGAAGGTCGCCCGAGCGATGAAGCTGTGCTGATTGGTCGATTGATTGATCGTCCGATTCGTCCGCTTTTCCCGAAGGGCTATCGACAGGAAATCCAAGTCGTCGCGACTGTCTTGAGTATGGATCCGAGTTTCCGTCCAGATGTGGTTGCGATGATCGCTGCGTCTAGTGCGTTAATGTTAACTGGCACGCCGTTTGACGGTCCAGTGGCTGGTTTGCGCGTGGGTCGAGTTAATGGCGAATTTAAGGCGTTTTTGACTCCGGAAGAGCGCGAAAAGTCGGATCTTGATTTGGTTGTGGCTGGTATTGAAAGCGGTATAACAATGGTCGAGGCTGGCGCCAAAGAAGTTTCGGAGGACGTTATCGTTGACGCTATGGCGTGGGCTCACCAGATGATGCAGCCAGCAATTGCCCTGCAACGCGAATTAGCAGAAAAAGTTGCGCCAGCACAGCAGGAATATGATCTAATTTTGCCAGATGAATCAATTCAGCAAACGGTTAACGCGTGGGCTGATGGAAGATTTGGTGAGAAAATCCGTCGACCATATCCAGAGCGCAATGAAATGATTAGCGAAATTCGTGCTGAGTTCCATGAGGCGATGGCGGAAAAATTGGGACTAGACGAGGAAGAATATAGCGAAGTTCGTGGCGATTATGACGAAGCGTTTACTTTGGCTTTACATAAAGATGTTCGTCGGGGAATTGTCGCTGAACGAGTTCGTCCTGACGGTCGACAATTGACCGAGATTCGTCCGCTCAGCTCGGAAGTTGGATTCTTGCCGCGCGCTCACGGTTCCAGCTTGTTTACGCGTGGCGTGACTCAGGGAATGAATATTGTGACTTTGGCGCCGCTTAGCTATTCGCAATTGATTGACACTATGGAAATTACCGACGGTGAGCGACGTTATATGCATCATTACAATGCGCCGGGTTATACGGTTGGCGAGGTTAAGCGAATGGGCAGTCCGGGTCGACGTGAAATTGGTCACGGATATTTGGCGGAACGCGCTTTGCTTCCAGTTTTGCCAACGGAAGAGGATTTTCCATACGCTATTCGCTCGGTGACAGAAATTATGAGCCAGAACGGTTCGACTTCGATGGCAGCAACTTGTTCTAGCTGTTTGGCGTTGATGGACGCTGGTGTGCCAATTTCGGCTCCAGTGAGTGGAATTGCGATGGGATTGATGATGGATGGCGATACTCCGTATGTGTTGAGTGATATCGCTGACGCTGAGGACTTTGCTGGTGATATGGACTTTAAGGTAACCGGAACCTCAAAGGGTATTACGGCTCTTCAAATGGATATGAAGGTTCATGGGCTACCGGTGGCGGTATTGCGTCAAGCGATTGAGCAGAGTAAAGCTGGCCGAGCGCACATTTTGGAACATATGCTTAGTGTGCTTCCAGAGCCTCGTGAGTCGCTCAGTCCGTATGCGCCACGAATTGAGAAGATTAAGATTGACCCAGATAAGATTGGCGTGATTATCGGTAAGGGCGGCGAGACGATCAATAAGATTACTTCGGAAACTGGTGCTGAGATTGATATTAAGGAAGATGGCTTGATTACCGTGGCTAGCCCAGACGGCGCGTCGATTGAAAAGGCTATGAACTGGATTAAGAGTCTGGTTGAGGAGCCAGAAGTCGGCAAGATTTATGAAGGTAAAGTTGTTGGAATTAAAGATTTTGGCGCGTTTGTGAATATACTTCCTGGTGTTGACGGAATGGTTCATATTTCGAAATTGGCGGAACGTCGAGTTGAAAAAGTGACCGATGTCGTGAAAGAGGGGCAAACTGTTCGCGTGAAAATTACTGGAATTGATGAGCGCGGTAAGATTAATTTGACGATGATAGGTTTGTAAATATATAATAGCGAAAGCGTAATTTTAGGAGGAAAATTTATGGACAATAGTAACAACAATAAACCTCAAGTGCCACCTCAGCCACAATTCCAGCAGGCTCCACAACAGTCTCAGGCTCAGCAACCTCAACCACAACAACAATTCCCACAGCAACCAGTCATGGGAACTCCATACCAAATGCCACCAAAAAAGAAAATGAGCAAAGGTGCCATGTGGGGACTCATCGGCGGAATAATTGGACTAATCGTAATTATCGTTGGTGTAGTCCTGGCTGTCTTACTGCTAGGTGGTCCAAGCAAGGCGGATTATAAAGCTGCTGGAGAAAAGTTAAACGAGACAATTGAGATATACAATAAGGCGGCTTCGTCGCTTTCGTACATCTCCACTTCCGAAACTGAGACTTCATTGAAATCCAATCGTGATAAGCTCGCTAAAACAAAGAGCGAAATTAACGACAGATTGACCGAGATAGGTAAAATGAAGGCCGTCACTGGCGACAAAGAGGTTCGCGAAAAGTATGATGCTCTGAAGAATAAACTAGAAAAGTTCAATACAGCCGTAGATGCCTTTGAAGAAGTATACGAGAAGATTATGCCGGTGATAATTGAATTTTCTGACGGCAGAAATAGCTCTAACTTTTCTAGCGTAGAAAGCACAATTAAGAAGGCTCGACAGAATCTTAAGAATGTTGACGCTAAGAATGAAACTAATAAAAAGTTTATTAGAGATTTTACTGCCAAGCTAGAAAAAATCGAAGAAATGCTGCCGAAGGTTGCGGAGATGAAGGCCGACTATAAAAAGTATAATTCCAACTATATGAGTGAATTTTATGACAGTCTTACCGCGATTCAGAAGCCTATTAATGAATGGACATCGGGAATACAGAAGCTAGCAGAGGAGGGTGAAATTCGCGATGAATTAAATGACCTAGGAACTATATTAGCAGACAAGGTAAATAAATAGTTTTACTAAAGATCAGAAGCGCCTCGTTTCTTACGGGGCGTTTTTTGATAGAATAAGTATATGGACAAGCAGGCTAAATTGGACGCGTTGGCAGAAGAAATTGTAAAAGAGAGGGTTTGCTCGGATTTGGCGGATCAGGCGACGCAGCTTGTTATGGGCGATGGAAATCCTGATGCTGATATCGTTTTTATTGGCGAGGCGCCGGGGAAGAATGAAGATTTGCAGGGCAAGCCGTTCGTTGGTGCTGCGGGAAAATTCCTTGATGAAATGCTAAAGTCTGCTAATCTGCAACGTTCAGATGTGTATATTACCAACATTGTTAAATATCGTCCATCAAATAATCGCGACCCATTGCCAGAGGAGAAGCGTCAATTTTGGCCATATTTACTCAGGCAATTAGAAATTATCCAGCCAAAGGCTATTCTGACCTTAGGGCGACACAGCGGCGGCGGATTTATTCCGGGATTGCAGATCAGTAAAGAACATGGTCGTCCACGTAAAGTGCGCCTGCATGATCTAGAATTTGTGGTCATTCCTCTATATCATCCAGCCGCTGCGCTTTATAACGGCGGTATGCGTCAGACTTTAATTGACGATTTTATTCAGGCTGTGGAATTTGTGAAGAATAATAGCGGCGCTTAATTAGACTATTTTCTTGCAAAAGTTTCCCAGACGTAGTATAGTGGATAGTCGATATCTATTATATCTAAGTCGAGAAAGGATTTGTATGAGATTATCGGGAGCTGTTGAACAAGCGTGTTGCATTATGGCAATTCTGGCGGATCCGAAAAGGACGACGCCGGTAACTAATGATGCGCTGGCGGAAAAGATGCTGGTTTCGCCGACGTACTTGAAGAAAATTAGTCGGAAATTGGTAATAGCAAAGCTAATCACTTCAACGCAGGGAACTGGCGGCGGATTTATTTTAGCGAGAAAAATGAACGAAGTTACGTTGCATGATGTTGTCCTTGCAATTGAAGGAGAATCGCCATTTTTCCAACCTCAGGGAATTGTTGAGAGAGTTTTTCAATCGCGTCCTCGTCAGGTGGAAATTGGCATGAATATGATAGAAAAGGTTTTTTCTGACGCGCAGGAAAAGTGGAGTGAATATTTGAAAACTGTGACGCTGGAAGATGTCGCAAAGGAGGTTACACATGATTAAAAATAAGATGTTACGAGCCGAGTGGAAACATTTGTTTAGTAATAAAATATTGCTGATATCCATGGCTGTGATTTCGTTTATCCCGATTTTATATAGTGGATTTTTCTTAGGTTCAATTTGGGATCCGTACGGACAAACAAAAAACTTGCCGGTGGCGTTTGTGAACGAAGATAAGGGCGCCAGCTTAAATGGCAAATCGCTGAATGTCGGCGAATCTGTCGAGAAAAAACTGAAAGATAATCACGATTTGGGCTGGGAGTTTGTCAGCAAACAACAAGCAGACGAAGGCGTGAATAGCGGGCATTTTTATGCAGTGGTAACTATTCCGTCCGACTTTTCGCAGAAAGCGGCGTCAATTACCGAATCTGAACCTCAGCAAGCGGTTATTAATTTTACGACCACGCCAGCGAAAAACTATATCGGTTCGCTAGTCAGTAATCAAGCTGCCGCCAAGGTCAAATCTTCGGTGTCTGAACAAATCACTCAGGCGTACGCTAAGGGAATTTTGGAGAATTTGGACAAGCTTGGAATAGGGCTGGACACGGCAGCTAACGGCGCGTCAACTTTGCACGACGGATTAGGACGATTGCAATCTGGCACACAAACATACGTTGGCGGCGTGAAACAGTTGGCAGTAAACCAGCAATCCTTGACTGGCGGACTGGCGCAACTCAGCGACGGCTCTCGTAAATTACAGGCGGGATTGGGGCAATTGTCGAACAATTTGCCGACCGAATCTCAATTGTCGCAATTATCTGACGGTATGAAGCAATTGCAATCGGGAATAAATCAATTAAACGCCAGCGTGAGCAATCCATCACCAGCGCTCGTAGCTCAGCAAAACAAGGTAAAAACGGACGCGCAAATTTTGGAGCAAACAATGCGAGCTTCGGAGTCCGACTTGTCGGCGGCGGGCGATACTTTGCGGACTTTGGGCGCGCAAGCAGCCGCTCCTGGCAGCAATTCTACGACGACGATAAGTTTGCCACAAATTAGCAATATTTCTCAGGCATTCACGAAAATTCAGACAATTAGCGCGCAGATGGAGACGCTACGTGAAGATCTTCAAGCGCTAACTCAGCAATTATTGGCGCAACAAACGCAACTTCAGGCTGGAGTTTCTGCATTGAATAACGGCGTGAATCAATTGACACCAAACGCAATCACCGCATTTAACGGCTATAACAGCGTGCGATTCGCGAATAATCAATTATTGGCGGGCTCGGCAAGCTTAACAAACGGCTTAAGCGAAGCAAAATCGGGCAGTCAAAAATTGGCGAATGGCGCGAGTTTATTAGAAAGTCGCTCGGGCGCGTTAATTGATGGAACTTCGCAACTAGCAAGCGGCGCGGATACGCTGGCGAATAAATTGGCGGACGCCTCTAACCGCATAAAAATTCAACCAACTGGCGCTACGACTCAGCAACAAATTGCAAATCCAGTGAAGTCGGAAATGACCGAAAAGGGCAATGTTCCGAACTATGGTTACGCTTTGTCGCCGTATGTTTTGTCGCTAAGTTTGTTCGTTGGAGCAATTGTCCTGAACGTTATTTATCCGATTCGCAAAACTTTTTCTGAGCAGGAAAGTGCGATTCGTTGGTGGCTATCTAAAGCTTCGATGGCTGGCGTGGCGGCCTTTATGCAGGCAACGATTTTGATGTTGGTGATGGTGTTTTTCTTAGGGCTAACTCCAGAGCATCCAGCACATTTTATCGGGGCAATTTATCTGACGTCATTTGCGTATATGTCGATTGTGTCGCTTTTGGTGATTGTTTTGGACAATCCAGGGCGATTCCTGGCGATGGTTCTTTTGGTGCTCCAATTGGGTTCCAGCGAAGGAACATTCCCAATCCAAACTGCCAACGGATTCTTCCAAGCAATTAATCCGCTAGTACCGATGACTTACTCGATTCGTGCATTGCGCCAAGCTATTTCGGGCGGGCTAGATAACGCATTTTACGGCGGCAGTATGTGGGTTTTGGCTGGATTCTTGTTGGTGGCTAATTTATTGACAATCGGCTTCTTCGCTTATCGTGGCAAGCGTAAATTCGCACACACGTCGGTGGATGGTGACGATTAATTGACCTCTGTTATAAAACATTGTTCTTTGACAAAAAATGAGCGGTTTGCTAATATAAGAGTACTAACTAGAGGAATTTACATCAGTTCACCTCTATACCTGGTTTTTGAATTATATTGTAATAAAAAAGGAGTATAACAATATGGGTCAGCGGCGACTAGCAACACCGCAAAAAGATGACGCCAATAAGCGTCCGCAGTCAAAGAAAAGCAATAATGCAGTTTTGAATAGCACAACTACTCGTAAGGGTGAGGTTTTTCGAGCTCAGCGACGAACAAGCGAGAACGTTAATCTCAGGGCTTCACAACACTTGATTGATATTCCGGTAAACAAGTCAGTTTACAACGGATACGGCGGTGAGCAATTTAGTGCCAAAATGCAACCAAAGCCTGTTCGTGGTGGTCAGCCAAAACTTCGGATTATTCCGATTGGTGGTGTGGGCGAAATGGGAATTGGTAAGAATATGAACGCCATCGAATATGATGATGAGATTATCATCGTAGATATGGGCTTTTTATTTCCGGGCAGTGATTATCCAGGCATTAATTACATCACGCCGGATATTACTTGGCTGGAAGAGAATAAGCATAAAATTAAGGCACACGTATTTACGCACGGGCACCTTGATCACATTGGTTCGTTCCGCCACTTCATTCATCGTATTCCAGCGCCAGTTTATGGCTCTAAGTTTACGATTGGCATGCTTGATCGAACGATGGACGATTCAGAAGTGGATTTCAAGCCGGATTATCGAGTGATGGATCCACTGAGTCACGAAATTGTTCAAGTTTCTAAGCATTTTTCAATCGAGTTGGTGCGAGTTAACCACTCAATTCCTGATTCTACGGCGGTGATTATCCGAACTCCAATGGGTGTGATTGTCGATTCTGGCGACTGGCGATTTGAGGAAAGTCCAGTTGACGGTCAAAAGTTTGACCTTGAGCGACTTACGGAAGTGGCTTCAAAAGAAGGTATTTTGATGTTTATGAATGAATCGACCAACTGTGAGTCGGCTGGTACGCACACGCACACGGAGTTTGATATTCAGTATTCCATCGGTCAGGTGATGGACAAGTTTAGTAATAGTCGAGTAATTTTAAGCTGTTTCTCATCGCAGGTGCATCGCTTGCAATTAATTTTGGAAGAGGCGCATAAGCATGGACGCAAGGTGGCATTTGCTGGATTCTCGATGATTCAAAACCTGGAAGTGGCGTTGCGTTCGGGAACGATTAAGATTCCTAAAGACACCATCATGAAGATGGAAGACATTGTTAAATTACCAGATAACCAAATTGCTGTAGTTTGTACTGGCTCGCAAGGTGAATTTAACGCCGTCTTAAATCGCATGGCGACGGGCGCTCATAAATATATGAAGATTAAGGGTTCGGATGTTGTGGTGTTTAGCTCTAATCCAATTCCTGGCAATGAGAAAAGCGTGGTGCGAACGGTTGACGGTCTGATGCGCGAGGGCTCTGACGTCATTCAGAACGGAAAGACTCACTTGACGGGAATCGGTCCTCTGCATTTGTCAGGTCACGGCTACTATGACGATCACGTCAAACTGATCAACGCACTTAATCCAACTTATTACATGCCAATTCACGGTGAGTTCCATATGCTAGTACATAATGCCAGGTTAGCGGAAAAAGAATGCGGAATTCCTCGTAAGAATATTTTTGTGTGTGATGCTGGAGATATTATTGAAATTGATATTGAAAGGCAAGCAAAGAAGGCTGGGCGAATTCACGTTGGTGGCGTGATGTATGATGACACTGGCGCGATTGTTTCTGAGGTTGTATTGAAAGATCGCATTCACATGTCGCAAGAGGGAATGTTTGTTGTGGTGCTGACCGTACAGCGTGGCACGGGACGATTATTGACTAGCCCAGACATTATTTCTCGCGGATTTATTTACTTGCGCGACTCTGAAGAGTTGATGAATATGATTCGCCAATACTTGAAGCAAAAAGCGACGCGCAGTTTTTCTGGCAAATATGATTTGGACGTGATCAAAAAAGAAATTAAAGATGAGATTACGCATATATTGTACGATCAGACTCGCCGAACGCCGATTGTTATTCCGGTGATTAATGAGGTTGGTGGCTTGAAATCTGTTAAGTCGGAAGGTATGCCAGCTCATCCTGTTTCAAAATCGCCAGCGCGCGGTAAGAGACCCGCCTCGGGCGAGTCAAAAATGACTCTTCCAACTGCGCCGCGTCGTCGTTTTCCGCAGCGTCAAGTGCCAGATACTGAAGCAAACGACACAAAAGCCAGGGAGCGACAGAATACTCGCCCGTACTAGGGTTCCAGATTGATTTTACTGGTGAATTATGCTATAATACTAAGCATATTAAGTTGATTTTACATCTGTTAATAAGTGTAAAATCAGTGTATAATAAAAACGATTATGGCAAAAAAGCGAAAGAGCACGAAAAAATCCGCACCAGCCAAGCCGCAGCATAGTTTGCCGGCGGGTTTTTGGTCGCAAGTTGGCGCGGTGATGCTTATTCTTTTGTCTCTGCTACTCGTCGTATCGTGGTTTGGCGTCGGTGGTCCAGTTTTACAATGGATTGATATGGCGACTGTAAAAACTATTGGTTACACCGCGTACGCCTTGCCGATATTGCTGATTTATTTGGCGGTTGAGACTTTCCGAGCAGAAGAGAATCAATTACCTGCAGTGGTGAAATTTGCGGCAATTCTGGAAATTGTGTGGTTTTCTGGATTGTTTGGGCTAATGAAGACGGTTTCGCATCCGAATTCTGGTGGATTTGTGGGCGACATATTGAATACGGCTACCCTGAAAATGGTAGATTCGGCAATTGCTGTAATTATTTATCTAGTTTTGGCGTTTATAACGGTTCTATTTATTACTCAAACGTCGCCGTTTACGGTTTTCAGTAAACTTTGGGAGATGATTAAGAGCAATACCAAGGAGGATGATAATAATCGTTCTGTTATGAAGAAGGCGTCAATTGCTCAGCCAGCAGAAGAAGAGAAAAAGACCGACCTGGGAGAAATTAAGCTAAACGCTGGTGTGCCAATAATTGATACAGCCAAAGAGAAAAAGAGTCTATTGAAGAAAGTAGAGAAGCCGGAAAAGGTCAATGAAGAGCAGGCTTTGGTGGCAACTCGTGATCCGAATTGGGAAGCGCCAAGTTTGGAATTATTAGAGAAGAATGAAAGCGGTGCTGATGCTGGAGATACGCGCCAGAACGCTCAAATAATTCACGATACGTTGGCTGAATTTAATATTGAGGCGGCGATGGGAGACATTAATGTTGGTCCAAAAGTTACACAGTACACCTTAAGGCCGCCAAGTGGGGTTAAATTGACGCGAATTACGGCGCTAGAAACTAACATTGCGCTTAATTTGGCAGCACAAAGTTTAAGGATTGAGGCGCCGATTCCTGGTCAGCGAGCGGTTGGTATTGAAGTACCTAACCGTAAGGCTGCCGAGGTGCGACTACGAAGTACGTTGTCGTCAAAACAGTGGGCTGCTGCTCGTGATCCTTTAAGTTTTGGAATTGGTAAAGATATATCTGGTCAAGTTGTTGTGGGCGAGCTAGGGAAGATGCCGCATTTGTTGATTGCTGGACAAACGGGTTCTGGTAAGTCTGTTATGATTAATACTTTGCTGTGTAGCTTGCTGTACCGTAATAGTCCGAGTGATATGAAGTTGATTTTGGTTGACCCGAAGCAAGTCGAAATGGCGCCATATGCTGATATTCCGCACCTTCTTACGCCAGTTATTAATGAACCAGAGAAGACCATTTCAGCCTTGAAGTGGGCGGTGAATGAGATGGAGCGACGCTACAAATTGTTGGCGGGCGAGAAAATCCGCAATATTAAGGAATATAACAAGAGGCTGCAGTCGCGCGCCAAGAAGATTGCAATTGCTGACGAAAACGGCAATGTTCAGGAGCATGAAGATGGATCTATGCCGTATATCGTGATTGTGGTGGACGAGATGTCTGATCTTATGATGATGGCTAAAAAGGATGTTGAGACGTTAATTGTTCGCTTGGCGCAGAAATCGCGAGCGGTTGGTATTCACTTAGTGCTGGCAACGCAGCGTCCGAGCGTGAACGTGATTACTGGTTTGATTAAGGCGAACGTTCCAGCGCGAATTGCCTTTACGGTGGCTAGCCAGGTTGACAGTATTACGATCTTAGACCAATCTGGCGCTGAGAAATTATTGGGTCAAGGAGATATGCTATTTTACGTAACGAGTATGAGCAAACCAAAACGTATTCAGGGCGCCTGGGTGACAGATGATGAGGTGAATAAAATTGCCGATCATTTGCGTATGCAGATGGCTCCGCAATACAACGATGAAGTGGTGGCTCAGCCAGTTCAATTGGACGGTAAGGGTGGCGTCGTGATGGACTTATCTGAAGGTGGCGATGATAAGTTTAAGGATGCGGTTCGTGTGGTGGTTGAGCGTCGCAAAGCCTCAACGAGTATGCTGCAAACGCGCCTGGGAATTGGTTATCAGCGAGCAGCGCGAATTATTGAAGAGATGGAAGAGCGGGGGATTATTGGTCCGCAGAACGGTTCTAAGCCGCGCGATGTTTTGATTTCTAGTCCAGAAGAGCTTGAGGAGCTGCTGGCGGAATAGCGATTGCTACGATTTATCAGTAGTAAGATTGGCAATATTGGCTGTTTAGTGATATAATAGTGATTGAATATTAACCTAAGCTTGTGTGAGACAGCATAAGCATCCGTAAATGGATTCCAGAGGAGGAAACATGAACGAATACGAACTAACCGTTCTTATTCACCCGGATTTAGAGGCTAATCTAGATTCAGCGTTGGATAAGGTACGTGGTTTAATCACTGCTAACGGTGGTGAAATTACCAAAGAAGATAACTGGGGCAAGAAAAAATTGGCCTACACAATCAAGCGTGAAGATTTTGCAGTTTACGTTTGTTTTGAGGTTAAATTGCCAGCACCAGCTTTATTGAAAATTTCAAACACGCTTAATATTACCGATGAAGTTTTGCGTTATCTATTGGTAAAAACTGATGAAAAAACTCGTCAAGCATTAAGCGAACAAAAAGCACGCAACGAAGAATCTGATTCAAGCGAATCAAGTAAATAAGCCTAACTGCCGTAAGGTAAAAGAGGGGATAGAATATGGCACGAAGTATCAATCAAGTGATTTTGTTGGGTAGATTGACACGCGATCCAGAGCAGCGAACAACTGCTTCCGGCAAGAACGTAGTTAGTTTCAGTATTGCTGTTGATCGACAATCTCAAGACGATCAGGCTGACTTTTTCAATATCACAGCCTGGGATAAACTTGGTGATTTGGTAATGCAATATCTAAGCAAAGGTCGTCGGGTTTTAATCCAAGGACGACTGCGACAGGATAGCTGGGAAGATAAGGATACCGGTAAAAGACAGAGTCGAATTGAAGTCACTGCTTCAGATGTAACGTTCTTAGACGGTCCAAGCGGCGACAATTCAGGTTCTGCAGCACCAAAGACTACTAAAAAAGAGGAAGTCGTAACGGAAATTGACGATAAGCCAATTGACCTAAGCGAAATTCCATTCTAATAAGGAGATTAAAATGGCACAATTGAAGAAAAATCCACCGATTATTTTTGACTATAAAGATGTAAAAACTTTGCAACGTTACATCAATGTTTACGGTCAAATCGAGCCAATCAGCAAGACTGGTTTGAGCGAAAAGCAACAGCGAAGCTTGGCAGTAGCAATTAAGCGTGCTCGCCACTTGGCTTTGTTGCCATTTGTTACTAGCAACTAGGAACGTTTAATGCGCAATATCTCGTTGCTATTACATATTTGGCAGCGAGATATTTTATTGGAAAGGAGAAAATATGTATCAGCCAACTGATTTGAAAAAAGGCGTAGTTTGTCAAATTGACGGCAAACCATATCGCGTCGTAGAATACGGCCAAAAAGTTATGGGTCGTGGCGGTTCGATTGTTAACGTGAAATTGAAAAACCTAATTGACGGAAGTGTTATCCCAAAGACTTTTAAGGGTCAAGAGCGAATCGAAGCTGCGGAAGTAAATAATAAAACTGCGCAATATTTGTATAACGACGGCGACAAGTTCTATTTCATGGATCCGACTAGCTTTGAGCAATTTGAGCTGGCTGCGGAAATCGTGGACGATGCTAGTAAATACCTGAAAGAAGGCGACGAATTAAGCCTTCAATTCTTCGATGGTCGAGTGATTAACGTTGAACTACCAAAGAATAAATATCTGGAAGTTACCTACACGGAAGATGTGGTTAAGGGCGATACGACTTCATCTGTGCTAAAAGACGCTACTTTGGAGACGGGGCTAGTTGTCAAAGTTCCAGCATTTATCAAGCAGGGTGATATTATTAGCGTTGACACATCGACTGGTGAATATCGCGAGCGAAAGAAATAGTCCTTTTAATGAAACAGCGATTAGATAAAGCTCTGGTCGAGCGCGGTTTGGCGACAACAAGATCTCAGGCGGATAATTTTATTCGCCTGGGCTATGTTTTTTTGAATAAGAAAATTGTCCAAAAATCAGGAACTATGGTGTCTGATTCGGACGAGATAAAGCTTGAGAAAAAGGAAACTTATGTTTCGCGAGCCGGCTTAAAACTGGCAAGCGTAGCGGAGTATTTTCATCTTAATTTTCAGGATAAAACTGTTCTGGATATTGGCTCGAGTACGGGTGGATTTACTGACTATTCGCTGCGTCATGGCGCCAAAAAGGTATTTGCTGTTGATGTCGGAACGGATCAGCTCCATCCAAGCTTGAGACCGAATCCAAAAATTGTTCTCCACGAAAAGACCGATATTCGTGATTTTTATGCAGATGAAGCAATTGACATTATTGTGGGCGATGTGTCGTTTATATCTCTGAGGGAAATTTTGCCGCACGTGGCAGAAAATTTGATGAATACAAATACGATATTGATTGCTATGGTGAAACCTCAATTTGAGGCGGGGCGGCATCAGGTTAATAAGGGAATTATTAAAAACGACAAAGTTCGTCGACAGATTTTGTCCGACTTTGAAGATTGGGCGAGGAAATATTTCGTCGTTTTAGATAAAAAAGACAGTGAAGTGGCTGGCAGTAAGGGTAATCTCGAGCGA
This sequence comes from uncultured Candidatus Saccharibacteria bacterium, assembly GCA_963516705.1. Taxonomy (GTDB): domain Bacteria; phylum Patescibacteriota; class Saccharimonadia; order Saccharimonadales; family Saccharimonadaceae; genus Nanosynbacter. The sequence continues at coordinate 81,536 of CAUQBM010000001.1, forward strand.
TTTTACAAATTGAAATTAGCTAAACGTTAAACCTAAATTCAACGACGTCATTTGGCTGCATGACGTAAGTTTTCCCTTCGGTGCGAATTTTACCGTTTTCACGAGCCTTAACTTCCGATCCTGCTGCGACTAAATCGTTAAAATCGACAATTTGTGCAGCAATAAATCCGCGCTCAAAATCCGAGTGAATAACGCCCGCGGCTTGCGGGGCAGTCCAGCCTTTGTGAATTGTCCAAGCTCGGACTTCTTTTTCACCCGCAGTTAAGTAGCTTTGTAGTCCAAGCGTATCGTAGGCTGCGTGAATAAGTTTAGCGAGTCCAGTTTCCTTGACGCCGTAGCTTTCTAATAGCTCTTTGGCGTCATTTTCAGATAAGCCTTTCAATTCTTCTTCCAGTTTTGCGCAGACAAAAACGGTTTTTGCGGGACTTACGAGTTTGGTTAATTGGCTCTGTAGATCGGAATTGTTCAATCCTTCCTCGTCAACGTTAAATGCGTAAATAACGGGTTTGGCGGTAAGAAGGTGGAGGTTGGAAATTGCCTCAAAATCCACATCTGACAGGGCGGAAATTGGTATGCCTTTTTGTAAATTGTCGATTAAAGATTGCAGATATTCAACTTTTTGACGAGCTTTTGGGTTTGCTTTGGCTTCTTTTTGAAGCTGGGGCAGGCGTTTTTCAAGAGTTTGCAAATCAGCCAGAATCAGCTCAGTATTGATAATGTCAATATCCTTTTTTGGATCAATTGGCGCTTCATCGTGGCGCAAAATTTTTGAATTTTCGAACGCACGGACAACGTGAATAATCGCGTCACACTCTCTGATGTTATGCAGAAACTTGTTGCCCAAACCTTCACCTTTGGATGCGCCAGCAACCAGCCCAGCGATATCGACGAAAGTGACGGTGGCTGGAATAATTTTTTGCGCGTGATAAAGATCGGCTAAAATTTGCAGGCGATCATCTGGTACGGGAACGATTCCTGTGTTCGGCTCAATTGTCGCAAACGGATAATTAGCCGCCAAAATGTCGTTATTTGTTAAAGCGTTAAAAAGTGTCGATTTGCCGACATTTGGTAAACCAACGATTCCAATAGATAAACTCATATATTTATTATATCATCTGCGGAATCTTTGATATAATTGTAAGCATGAGAAGAAAATACTCATTGCCTAAGGTGGGCATGCTGGCAATAGTAGTGGCTTTGGCTATTTCGGTAACGGCTTTTTTTATCTATACATATGCGGCGCCAAGTTCGCCAAATTGGACGATAACTGGTAAATCCTGGGTTACTAAGCAATTTAATCCAGAAGACGCTACCAACTTCGGATCTAATTGGACTGTCGCTCCAGGGAGATTAAAGAATGTGAAGCCCGGAGATACAGTTGATTGGTGGCATAGTCTTTTTGTCAGCGGAGGGCCTACTGACTATGTTGTGACTGGCGTACAGCAAGATGTGTTCGATTTAAGCTCAAATCAGCCGATGGATAATGATGTCAGTCTGAACGACAGGGGGGCTTGGCATAATGAAGATCCTCGATGGTTTAACGTTATGACGGATTGGAAGGATTATGCTTGGAAGCGAATGAATAATCCAGCGGGAGTGGATTATCACACTACCTCTATGGAGGCGTTGAACGGTAAATCTCGGCTTGAGGATCTTCATGGCGAGCTTGGAAAAGATAAATTTATGTATACACGAGTCATTAAAAGAGAGGATATGGGCAAGCGCATTTGTCAGCGAGTTTATTGGAGCAAGCGCAATTCTTTGCCGGTTTCGGGATGGGGCTATTCGCAGTATGCCTGTGTAGAAGTGCCATATGATTATGACGTAGAACCTTCGGTCAGTGTTAACTCGGATTACATTGACGCAGAAAATGTCACGAAAATTGAGGGAATAAATGCCGGTTTGAACAATAAGGGCACGTCAAAAACTCAAAATTCTTCGTATGCACTTGCTCGATTTGTTGTCAGAGGGGCTGAAGTATCGGGGCTTACGGGCAAGAGCGATGTGGTTTCATTGCCTGGTGGTACTGCTGATAGTGATTGGCCGTGTGCAATTGTGCGACTGATTAAGGGGCAATATAGAGATAGCTTAAATATTGATAGTGGCGCGTGTGGAAAAATTGTTCAAAACATTGGCAGTCAATTAAACACCGGTCAGACTCCAGTGGCTACAAATCAGATAGATAATCTGGATAGGGTTAAGCTAAGTGCTAACGACAGCCTATGCTATGTGGTTATGGTCAGTAATTACAACGGTTCGGCGCCTTCGACGGATTTTAAATACGCGGTTAAGTGTATCAGATCCTCAAAAAGACCGAAAGTACAGGTTTGGGGCGGTGATATTAAGACAGATAAAGAGGTTATTACTAGCAGGACATCAAACAATGTGAATGTTCCTAATGAGAATCTTAGTCGTATTGAGTTAGATAAGACCTCTATACGAGCAAAGGGGCTGTGGGGTACAGGGCTAGATAAAGATGGCAATAAAATTGGAGGCGATGTTCACTTTAGCCCTGGCGAATACGGCTTTAAGGGGGGCAACGACGCTGATCTGCACTGGTCTATAGTTTGTGCTGAGGATCAGTATGGCGGTAATGGAAATCAGAGGGCTTACGATAAGAGCGGTAATGTGGCTGATTTACCTAGTTGTCATGGCGATGCAACTAATCTAAAAGACGACTATAGGGCGACGACTGTAGTAACGACACAGTGGCGCAATCCCGGTCGGGGTGATGTGTTGCAAGATGGTTATATTACATGTACGCCCGATTCTATGTATCGCGATATAGTTGGTGACGCATCTCTCGTCTATAATCCTGATTATTGCAAGAGGGGCGTTTGGAGAACATCTGACTCTGCGAAATGGATTAGTATAAACAGTTTTGGTCGACATACGCATTCTAATAGTAAACCAGATCCAGCGAATCTGAACTGTCGGGATGATACTCGCCCGATAACGGAGGTTATCTCGTGCTCGAATACATATGTCTTTAGATTGAAGGGTATTAATTTAGAAGGGTTAAAAGATGCTAAGAGTCTGGAGATTGGTTTTAGTGGAGCTGTAGATAACTATGTTCGAGTGAAAATTAATGGTCATGAAATGAAGGTGTTGGGCAATGAAAACGGCGCAAGACCTGAGGGGACTCAGTATTCTGGTTGGGGTTTTCCGGGCTATGCTGGAAATTCTCGATTTACTGCCGAGACGCAGCCAGGTACTGTTTTATATAAGGATAATAACTTCATCGATATTTACATAAAGTCTAATCCGTCACATATGGGTCTGCTGATCGAGGATATATCATTGGCTTATAAGATGGCTTATACAAATCAGAATGTGTACGGCTCTTGGGGTGAATATGGAATTATTGCTAATGGTAAGGCAGATTCGGCTTCTGGAGCTGGATTGTCATCATCGTTTAATGGTCGCTCGGGCGTGACGCCACGTGACTATAACAAGCTAACTTTTGCCAATATTCCAAAGTATGGTAATTTCAGTAGTACCAGTTCAGTTCCAGATAATTTTACTTTACCGTCGGTTGGAGGGACGAGAGGTAATATCTCTGGCAATGTAGATGTGAATAGTCTAGCTTCGGGTGAATATAACGCTGGAAACGTAACCTTAAAGGGGTCAAAATTAAGCGTAGGCAAGAGTATAGTCATAAAGTCCTCGGGCGTAGTCAGGATTTCGGGTGATTTGCTATACGCAGACACGAATGATGTGCGTCAATTACCACAACTAATTATCTACGCGAAAAATATTATTATAGAGCCTTCGGTTGGGGAAGTGAATGCTTGGTTGATTACTCAGAAAGACGGATATGTTAGCACTTGTGGCATGGTAATTAACTACGGAGATTGGCTGAGTGGTGTTTCTGATGTTTCTTGTGGCAAGCAATTGAAAATCAACGGGCCAATTAAAACTGGGCGCTTGTTCTTGCGGCGAACATACGGCGGAAAACATGCTTCATCTGCAAAGAATGATCCGAATATGCACCCTGGAACTCCAGCAGAAATCATCAATTTGAGGGCTGACACTTATATTTGGGCTTACAATAATTATCGAAATACTGGCGCGATTAGCACGATGAATGTTCGCGAATTACCACCAAGATATTAAAAGTTTGCAAATTAAAACGCTAATGTATATAATTATTATTAGTTATGAAATTAGCAAAAGGGTTGGGCGAATTCTTCGGACTAGACATCGATACGAATGCGGTGCGGGTGGTTCAATTATCTCGTACTGGCGCGGGATGGAGTTTGTCTCATTACGGTTATACGCCAGTTGATTCTAAAATAACGAGCGGCGATTCTCCAGAGTCTAAGCGACGCTTGGGTGAGGCAATTATGACCGCTGTTGGTCAGGCTGGGATTAAGGCGTCCAATGTAGCTGTCGGTTTGCCGTCAAATAAGACATTCTCGACTATTATTGATGTGCCGAAAGTTCCCGAGCAAGAACTAAAGGCGATGATGAAGTATCAAATTGATCAATATATCCCAATGTCTTTGGATGAGGCAGAAGTTGACTGGGCTTTATTGGGCGATAGTTTGCATGCTCAGAATCAGTATGAGATTTTGCTGACAAGTACAGCGAAGTCTTACGCAGAAGAGCGTTTGGAACTGGTTGAAAATCTCGGCTTTAATGTGATTGCTGAGGAGCCGAATGCTATTGCTATGGTTCGCTCTTTATCAGCTACCGATTCTCAGGATGCGCGTTTGATTATCAATATGGGCGAAAATTCAACGGATTTGGCGGTTGTCTATAACGGGGCGCCGCGACTTATTCGTATGATTCCAACTGGGCTTTCGTCTTTGGTTCGATCGGCGGTTCAGAATCTTAGTGTTCAGGAAGATCAAGCTCGTCAATTTATTTTGAAATTTGGTTTGGCGCCGGATAAATTAGACGGTCAAGTATTAAGGGCTATTGATTCAACTCTCGATAATTTTTCTTCAGAGCTGGTAAAATCTATAAAGTTTTTCCAAACTCGATATCCAAGCGTAGCAGTTTCTGGAATTTTATTGTCAGGATTTGGTTCGGCTATTCCGCAACTTGATGGATATGTGATGAATAAAACCGGAGTCCAGTCAATTACCGCAGATCCGTGGCGGCGCGTTCAAGTTTCTCAGTCGGATCAACAGCAATTGGCGCCGATTGCCTCAGAATTCGCTATTGCCGTAGGTTTGGCACAAAGGAGTAATATATCATGATTGAGATAAATCTTCTCCCAAACGTTAAGCGCGAGCTATTGAAGACTCGAGCTATGCGTAATCGGGTTATTTCGATATCGTTCTTGGTGGGCGGTGCTTCGATTGCGGCAGTAGTTGTTTTGGCGTTGATTTTTGGTAGCCAAATTGCAGCCGAGGCGGTTCAGAGTGGAGTTATCAAAGATAGAAACGATAAACTGATGGCGGTCGAAGATCTCAATAAGGTTGTAACGATTCAACATCAATTAACAAAGATCAATGAACAACATTCTGGAAAGAAGCTTAATTCAAGGATCTTTGATGTTGTAACGGCGGTTAATCCGGTTGCACCAAATAATGTTAGTTTTTCGGATATAAAAGTCAATCCTGAGTCAAAAACTATTACTCTGGAGGGTAGTGCGGTTAATGGCTATAGTGCGTTAGAGACCTTAAAGAAAACCATCTTGAATACGAAGGTCCAGACTACTGACGGCGATAAAAGCTCCGAGGTTAGCCTAACTAAGGAGATAAAAGATGGCGATACTAGTTTTGGAGAGAACTCAGAAGGTAAAAAGGTGTTGCAATTCTCGTTCTCGTTTGAATACGCAGAAGAATTATTAGCGCCTGCAAATAATGGTACAGTTTCCGTATTGACGCCGACTGGTAAGGTTGATGTGACAGACTCACGTCAGGGAATTCCAGATAGCTTGTTTAAGAGTAACTCGAAAAAACAGGAGAAGAAATAATGGCGACCGATAATAAAGAAGTTGCAATACGCAAGCGTCAACAGATTGACTCATCAAAAAAGACTATGTTTATTTTTGTGGCTTCTGCGGCATTTTTGGCTGGAATTGCGCTTGTTGTGAGTATATTTTTGGTGCAGCAAATTGTATTTCATTCGAAGATTCTTTTGGAGAAGCAAAATACGATTTCTCGTCTAGATAAAAACCTGTCATCAGTTGATGAATTAAAGAAGAATATCCGAGTTTTAGACACGAACACTGCTCTTAACTCTATAAAATCAAGCAGCGAAAGTAATGCTCTTCAGACAGTATTGGACGCGTTGCCAGATAATGCGAACGCCGACGCTCTTGGTGCTTCATTGAAGAACAAATTTATTGACACGACTACCGGTGTGACTATTCAAAATCTGGCCGTTGCTCAATCTGGATCTGATAGTGAAAGCTCTGGGTCAACATCTGAAAATGCCGTATCATTTACTATGGAAGTGAGCGGTCCAGCTGAAAAATTGAAAGAATTGTTAACTAAGTTAGAGGCGTCTATTCGAGTCATTGACCTAAAGACTGTAGAAATCCAGCGAAATGAGGATAGATTGAGCTTGGTGGTTCGAGGTGTTGCTTATTACGAGCCAGCACAAACAATACAATTAGAGAATAAGGTGGTTAAGCCATGAAGAAAACAGACATAGCAATGGTAATATTGATCGCGGGTGTGGGTGTGGCAATCGGCTATATTGTCGCCTCTAATATCTCGTTCTTAAAAGTCCCAGAATCTGGCACAAAAGTACAGACTATTCGAGAAATATCACCTGACGTCGAAAAACCAAACCCAGCGATTTTTAATAATAATGCGATAAATCCAACTGTTGAAATATTCGTAGGTCAAGATGCAGCCAAATAGAGAAGGGGTGTAAATGGCTTTACTGACGGATGACATCCAAGATAAGTTGATCGAGCTGCTCGTAAACGAGGGGCTTATTGAGAAGTCTGTCATTGATGATGCCTTAAAGCGTGCCTCTGAGAGCGGTAAGCCGTTATTTAGTTTGCTTAGCGAAGAGGGGTTGCTTGACAATGAACTATTAGTTCATGGTGTGGCTCAAGTTTCGGGCGTGCCGTATGTAAATCTGTCGAATAGCGTTATTAGTCAGGATATTTTATCTCTATTGCCGTCCGATGTTGCTGAGAGATTTATGGCTGTGCCGCTGGCCGAGGTTCAGAACCGACTAGCGGTAGCGATGATCGACGCGAATAATGTTCAGGCGGTGGACTATTTGTCGAATCGCATCCAGCGTCCGATAAAAGTATTTATGGCCTCAGAAGAGAGTGTTCGTCATGTCTTAGATCAATATAAGACTGACTTGTCATCTGTTAATGTGGCTGCACAGGCTTCTCAGGAAGAGTCTTTGTCGGAGGCTGGCAACATTAAAACGATTGTCCAAGATTCACCGATATCACGAGCGTTATCGACAATTTTGGAGTATGCGGTAAAGAGTCACGCATCCGATGTGCATATTGAACCATTAGAGAAGGCTTTGAAGATTCGTTGTCGTGTTGACGGTGTTTTGCGTGAAATAATGCAGCTCCCAAAGAGTATTGAGCCGGCGTTAGTTAGTCGTATTAAGATTCTCTCCAATCTGAAAATTGACGAGCATCGGATTCCTCAGGATGGTCAATTTGCGGTCAACGTCGCAGGCAAAGAAGTTGACCTTCGTATCGCTATCTCTCCTGTCGTTTGGGGTGAACAGGTAGTTATTCGTCTGCTTGATAAGAGTGGAAGTTCTTTCAATTTGGAAGACATGGGCTACGCTGGGCGCGCATTAAGGACGATTCGTAAGGGAATTAAGCGACCAAATGGAATGATTCTGACGTCAGGTCCAACTGGTTCTGGTAAGTCAACGAGTTTGTACGCGTTAATCAAGGAGATTAAGGATGACACCGTGAATATTGTGACGCTTGAAGATCCGGTTGAGTATAAGATGGATGGTGTCAATCAGATTCAGGTGAATGCGGAAGTTGGATTGACGTTTGCTTCTGGACTGCGCTCAATTTTGCGTCAAGACCCAGACATTGTGATGGTTGGTGAGATTCGCGATAATGAAACAGCAAATTTAGCTATTCAGGCAGCCTTAACGGGACACTTGGTTTTCTCGACACTTCACACAAATTCCGCCGCTGGCGTGCTGCCGCGTTTGTTGGATATGGGAATTGAGCCGTTTCTTATTGCCAGTACGGTTAACACAATTATCGGTCAGCGTTTGGTGAGGCGAGTGGCGCGCCGTCGAGATATTTATCAATCGTCACCACTGGAAACGCAGGCAATTCGCGAGGCGGTTGGCGGATTATTGCCGCAAACAAGGGAGCAGGTTGCTCAATACGCGCAAGATTTGGGATATGAAAGTTTGCCGCTAGCGACACAGACGTCGTTTGCCTTGGCAAAAGGAAAAGATACGCCGCAAACTCCTCGCGGCTATGCTGGGCGAGCTGGTTTGTATGAGGTCATGGATATTACTGAAGAGATTCAGAATTTGATTGTTAAGCGCGCAACCTCAGCGGAAATCCAGCGAATGGCAATTCAACAGGGTATGATCACGATGCGTCAAGATGGTTATCTGAAGGCGTTGAACGGAATAACGACAATAGAAGAAGTTAATAGGGTAGCGGCGGATACCGCGTAAAAGGAGGAAACATGAATAATCAAGAATTGCGAATTGAGATTTTGCTGGAAGAAGTCGTTAAGAAGCGAGCTTCAGACCTTCATATTCAAGTTGGTTTGCCGCCGATGCTACGAATTGACGGTGCGCTTATGCCGGCCGCCGGAACTCAGCCCTTAGACGAGCCTGCAGTTGAGAGGCTGGTATTCCAGATTCTTGATGAAGATCAGCGACAGATTTTGCTAAAAGATAAGGAATTCGACTTTTCGTTTGCGTTTGGCACATTGGGGCGATTCCGAGTTAATGCCTTTCATGAGCGTGGCAATTTGGCTGCAGCCCTACGTTTGATTCCAAATGAAATTAAGTCGGCGTCTGAACTGGGTATGCCACCGGTTGTTAATACGTTTGCGGATTTTCCTCGCGGTTTGGTGTTGGTCACTGGTCCAACTGGTTCCGGTAAGTCAACAACTTTGGCGGCGCTGGTTGATAAGATCAATTCTGAGCGCTCACAGCATATTATTACCATTGAAGACCCTATCGAGTTTACTCACAAGTCGAAAAAATCAGTGGTAGTTCAGCGTGAAGTTCATTACGATACTTATTCGTTCTCTGCAGCTTTACGTTCGAGTCTTCGTCAAGACCCAGACGTTGTGTTGATTGGTGAGATGCGCGACCTTGAAACAATTTCGGCAGCGATTACAATTGCTGAAACTGGACACTTGGTGTTTGCGACGCTACACACGAACTCCGCAGCGCAATCAATTGACCGTATGATTGACGTGTTCCCACCACACCAGCAGCCACAGATTCGCGCTCAGCTCAGTAATATTTTGATGGCAATTTGTTCGCAGCGACTAGTGCCAGCTATTGGTGGTGGACGAGTCGTGGCGGCAGAGGTTTTGATTGCCAATCCAGCGGTGCGTAACATTATCCGCGAGGGTAAATCTCACCAACTAGATGCCGTGATTCAGACTGGCGCCGATCAGGGGATGCAGACGATGGATCGAACTTTGGTCAATTTGGTGCAGAATGGTACGATTACGTATGATAGTGCTCGTGAATTTGCTGTCGATTTGACGGAATTTGAGAGGTTGATGAGGGGGTAATAAATGAAAAAGTACGATTACGAAGCCAGAGATAGCGCAAGTAACAAAATTGTTAAATCGGTTGTTCAGGCTGATAGCGAAAACGCTGCCGCAAAGCTCTTGACGGCTCAGGGTTTTGTGCCGTTAAAAATTGAATTACAAGACGATAAAACAAATTTCTTTGCGAGGTTTTCTGGTAGAATCACCACTAAGGATAGGGTTGTGTTTACTCGTCAGCTGGCTACACTTATTGGGGCAGGGCTACCTTTGGCGCAAAGTCTTCGAACAGTTCAAGAGCAGACGACGAATAAGCGTATGCAGGAAATAGTCCAGGAAATTATCTCTGACGTCGAAGGCGGTAAATCCTTGTCTGATTCGTTCGCAAAGCATCCAGAAGCTTTTAATAAAGTTTATGTAGCTTTGGTTTCGGCTGGTGAGACATCAGGTACGATGGATGATTCGCTTAAGAGGTTAGCTGCTCAGCAGGAAAAAGAGGCTGCTATGATGAGTAAGATTAGGGGTGCTATGATGTATCCGTCAATTGTCTTGGTAGTGATTATCTTAGTTGTCGGATTTATGTTGTTTACAGTTGTTCCGCAAGTTGAGGGTCTGTATCGTGACTTAAATAAGGGGTTGCCATTTGTGACTCTTATGATGATTAAAACGGCGAACTTTTTTAGTAGTCTTTGGTGGCTTGTTATATTGGCAATGATTATCGGCGGTTATTTCCTAGCACAATATCTGAAAACTGAACAGGGAATTAGGGCTAAAGACACCTTTAAGCTCAATGTCCCAATGTTCAAAGGTATGTTTAGGAAAATGTACATGGCTCGATTTGCCAGGACTGGTCAAGTTCTTCTGAGTACTGGTGTGCCAATGCTTGATATGCTTCGAATTACGTCTGATGCTGTCAATAACGTGATTATTAGCGAAAGCATACTTCGTGCGTCAGATAAGGTGAAGGGTGGTAAGGCGCTCTCAGCTTCTTTATCTAATGAAGATTATTTCCTAGCAATGGTGCCGCAGATGATTAAAATTGGTGAGCAATCGGGTAAGATTGATGAGATGATGGGCAAGACTGCTCAGGTGTACGAAGATGAGCTTGACGAGGAGATTCGCGCCTTGTCGACGGCGATAGAGCCGGTTTTAATGGTCTTTTTGGCTATAGTTGCAGGTACGATGGTCGCGGCTATCTTGCTTCCAATCTATAGTTTGGTTGGCAACATCAATATTCGCTAGACTGACTTATATTTTTAGTGTATTATAAACTTAAGCATTTTTGCGTAAATATAGGTAAACCATAGAAAGGTGGGAAATCTAATGACAAAAAAAGATAATAAAAAAGGATTTACAATCATCGAGGTCGTCCTAGTCTTGGCTATCGCTGGACTTATCTTTGCGATGGTATTTATTGCATTGCCAGCTTTGCAGCGTAGCCAGCGTGACCAGTCAAGGAAGAATGACGCTTCAACGGTTGCTGCAGCTATTACCAATTGGAATTCAGCTAACCGTAACGGTGGCACGTTTAATGAAGAGTCTCTACGTAAGTATGTCGATAAGCTTGATCAATACGACAAGTCTTCAGAATTAAAGGTTGCTACACCTGGTGCTTCAATGTCAGTCGCTGGCAATGAAATCAAGGTTATGCGAGGCAAGAAGTGTCCTTCTAGCACGCCAGCTCCATCTGCTGACGATCCAGCAAATATAACTTTGCAAAACGGATCTTCACGCAACGCAGCAGTTGTAGTTCTACTAGAGAATAACGGTTCTCAAAAGCAACTGTATTGCCAAGACGTATAGTCCTATATATAAATTAAGAATCAGCCTCGGTATGGGGCTGATTTTTTTATGGTTTTTTGCTACCATAAGAAGTATGATTAAGTTTGTACTAGTGGGATTTTTAGGGGCTATTTTAGGCAGTTTCGCCGGAGCACAAATTTGGCGCTTGCGGGCTCGTCAATTGATGGAAGATAAAAAAGCTGGAGAAAAAGTTGACCAAAAGGAATTAAAGAAATTATCTCCATTGATAAAAAAAATTTCCAAAGACAGATCTCGCTGTTTGTCTTGTGGTCATGAACTTAAGTGGTACGATTTGATTCCTGTGGTAAGTTGGGTCGCTGGATTGGGGCGGTGCAGATATTGCAAGGCATTTATCGGTTGGACGGAAATCTTGCTAGAACTAGTGATGGCTGGACTGTTTGTCACGTCTATGGCTTTTTGGCCTGGATCATTGACGGATATCTGGCAAGTCGCGTTGCTGGTTTTGTGGTTGGCAAGTTTGGTGCTGCTGGCGATTTTATTCGTCTATGACCTCAGATGGCTACTTCTTCCAGATGTAATTAATATTCCGTTTATCATTCTTGGCGCTATTTTTGCGGGAATAAAAGTATGTTTAGCTGGCGATTTTTCAAAAAACTTGATGACGTTATTTGGGTCGATTGCGATTCTGAGCGGAATATATATGGTGCTGTATTTATTCTCAAAATATCGTTACGGGGAAGATAAAACTTGGATTGGTTTTGGTGATGTTAAGCTTGGACTTGGATTGGGGTTGTTCTTAGGAAACTGGCTTTTGGCGTTTGCGGCATTATTTATCGCAAATCTTATCGGCACGCTTCTTGTCTTGCCATCAATAATGAGAGGAAAATTGCAAGCAACTTCACGGATATGCTTCGGTCCATTGCTTATCGTAGGGTTTTTGCTCGCTTGGTTCTTTAGCCGACAAATTTTAGAGTGGGGCTTTCTTATTGTCTAAGTAAAAAGCGCTTATGTTATAATGGAGAAGTGATGGGCAATAAACAAAAAGGTTTTACTATAATTGAAGTGATTTTGTTTGTGGCTATTTCTGGTTTGCTGACCTCTATGCTGATGGTTGGTGTAAGTATGTCAATTAATCGTCAGCAATATCGCGATTCAGTGCAGTCTTATGCTGGTTTTTTGCGAAATGAGTACTCGAAGGTGGTCAATGTTGAGAATGAGCGATCTAAGGGCACTTGTCCAATTGAAGGCTCTGATGGTCGAGCTGAAACTCTACGTGGCCAATCTGATTGCGTGATCGTCGGTCGCTATATTGCCACTGAAGGTTCTCTGGGCTCAACGGACGGCAATCTGTACAAAACTTATCCAGTTTATGCCTATAGATCAGATAAGGGTAGCGTGTGGACTTATAAACGCGGCGCTGAGTCTGACAAATATATTGTTAATTGGCAAGCAAAAACTAGGTTCTCTAACCAAGCTAAGGATAGTGCGTATATTTCTATTTTGATGTACCGCCATCCAGAGACGGGGCAGTTGGATATTAGAACTGACACGGGTCGATTCGGTGACAATTTGACTGATTTCGTCAATAATAAAAATAGTGCTGGAGTTGTGCAGTCTGCTGGCGAGCAGCGTCAACAGAGGGAAATTTGTGTTTATGATGACGGTTGGTTGCCGGGAGAGAGATTATCTATTTTTCTACGATCACACGCAGGATCTGCTGATGCTGTAGTTATGGGTAATGCGACAGGAGGTTGTGCTGATGCGTAGGCTTAACAGAGGCGACACACTTGTCGAAGTGCTGCTTGGAGTAACCATTTTTAGTCTAGTTGCCGTTATTGCATTAGAAACTATGAATCGCGGGATGGCTATTGCTCAGTATTCTTTGGAGACGACGTTGGTTCGTCAACAGGTTGATGCTCAGGCTGAAATGTTAAGATATGCTCACGATATGAAAAATGATACTTGGAAGAAGTTGGTAGATAATAATTCGGTGAGTGTTTCTGTTGTTAATGGCAATGAAGGGAATTTGGGTGCCGAAAAATGTCCTGATGATTTTTCTACGAAAGAGTTTGCATTGGCTGCGACACCTTCGCTCGCTTCGAAGATTAGTATATTGAACAATCCTGGAGATTATAAAGCGGCAGAAACATACGCGCGGGTTGATAGTGATACTAAAAAAACGTATGGAATATCTGTTAGATTAGTTAAACCAAGTACGACTGTCGGGAGCAGGGATAGCAATAAATATGATGCGTACATAAAAGCGTGCTGGATACCAGTTGGCGGTAAAATGCCGGCGACTATTGGTACGATTGTGAGGTTGTATGATTCGGGGCTATAAA
>CAUQBM010000002.1:0-83721 GCA_963516705.1 uncultured Candidatus Saccharibacteria bacterium
TTGAGCTCCCCAGTAAAATGGTACAAGTACGGTCTTTAGCTTACGCATTGTCCATAGACCAAATGTGACAGCTGGGTTTACGTGTGCGCCAGAAATGTTGCCGATAATTGCAACGATGAACATCAACGCAAAACCGACATACATTGATGACAAAATATCTGATGCGAATAATGCGGCAAGTGTCAAAATGAACGTACCGATAACTTCTGCAATAACGATGTTAATTAAGTTGTTTGGTAATTTAGAATCTAGTTTGACACGCTTGCTTTTAGCGGTAGATTCAGCAACGACGCGCTTGACGGTCGTTTTGGTTTCAGTCTTAGCAGCAGCGGTTTTCTTTTCTGCGGCTTTAACTGGGGCTTTCTTTGAAGTTTTCTTCGTAGCCATATTCCCTCCTTAAAGTAATATCACGACTATTATAACATAATTTGCTATACTGTAGTTATGGGATTATTTGTAAATCAACAGGATCAGCGCAGTGAATTGCAAGAGCGAATTGCGGCGGAATTAAGAGAGAAGGCGAAGGCTTCGAGTTTGCAAGAAAAGGCAACTATGGACGGCGTCGACGACATAAGATATTTGGAAGGCACGAAACAGACGACGACTTTGGCGTGGGCGTGGATTTTAATTGCTATTATGGCTGGTGCGGTGATTGTAATGTTTTTAATGCAAGGACGATAAAATGGTTGACTTAGACGAATTGAGAAGAGAAATAGTTTTGGCGGTTTCGCAATCCAAGTTTCCGCGTGAGTTTTTACGTGATCGACGACTTAAGGAATTGTATGATCAAATCAAGTCGTTGCCGCCAGTTGAGCGTGGTCCGTTCGGCAAGAGAATTAACGAGCTGAAGCAAGCGATTGAACAGGCTATTGATGCGCGACTGGAAGAGCTGGAAAAAGTTGACTTGAAACCGATTGACGTTACGGCGCCGATGGATGTGAATTCGCCCAAACCCGAACTTTTGCCGAGCGAACAAGGCACGATTCATCCGCTGAGCGCTGAAATTGAGCGCATTTCTGAGATCTTTAATCGCATGGGATTTGTCACGGAAGAGTCCAGAGAAATTGACGATCAATTCCATATGTTCGAGAGCCTGAATTTTCCAAAAGGTCATCCAGCGCGTGATGATTACGATACGTTTATGACCGAGGAAACTGATTCTAATGGCGATCGTTTGATTGCGCCAGCGCATACGTCGACTATGCAAAATCGCGTGTTGATGAAATATCGCGACAATTTGGAAAAAGGCGAGGCTATTGCCGCTATCGTTCCTGATCGTGTTTTCCGTAACGAAGATTTGGACGCGCGCCACGAGCATACGTTTTATCAAGTCGAAGGCGTGTACGTTTCACGCCGAGTTAATGTTGGCAATTTGATTGCTACGTTGCAAGAATTTTTGCAGGAATATTATGGCAAGAAACTTGACGTTCGTGTTAATCCATTTTACTTTCCGTTCACCGAGCCTAGCTTCGAGTTTGCGTTAAGTTGTCCGTTTTGTGAAGGAAAAAATCCTGATTGTAAAGTCTGCTCTGGTGAAGGTTGGATTGAACTATTGGGTTGTGGAATGATTCATCCGAATGTTCTTCGGGCGGCGCAAATTGACCCAAATGAATATACAGGATTTGCTTTTGGTTGCGGAATCGACCGCTTGGTTATGATGAAGTATGGAATCGAAGATGTCCGTCATTTTGAAAGTGGCAAGTTGGACTTTTTGGAACAATTTTAAGCAATATGAAACTTCGACAGACTAAGGATTTTTTGCGTAAGAATCGCCTTCAGGTGCTCTGTATTCTTAATGGTGTCGTTTTGGCTGTGGGCTTGGTTGCGGCGATGCTGCTTTCTGATGATACTCGGTGGACGAACTGGAGTTTGAGTAGATTGGGCGAAACCACTTCGAACCGTTTGTCTGCATTTTCGTTCAACTCGGGAGTATTTTTATCTGGTTTGATTATGGCAACGATTGGATTTTTTATGAATCGCGGTTATCTTAAGCTTGGTCAAATTCGCTCTGCTCGAATATCTGGTTGGATACTTTCATTGTTTGCGATTTGTATGATAGGAGTGGCGCTTTGCCCGAACGATACAATGCACGCGGCGCATTTTGTTTTCTCGCGCGGCATCGTGATATTGATGGTGTTTTTGATGTTTCTTTTGCCGTCGAGTTTGAGCTATTTAACTCATCGTGAGCGAATCTCATCTTTCAGTTTCCCGATTTTTGCGGCAATTATAGCGGCGCAAGGTTACGCGATGGGCAAGTTTTGGTTTGTGATAGTAGAAGTTTTATTGGGAATTTTTGCGACGATGTGGCTAGTCCTGGTTTGTCGTCGAATGGAACTTAAATTGTCCGACCTGAAAACTTCATAAAATGCTATAATTACTTCAAAAGGAGTAATTATGAATCACACAATTTTTGACGACATCGTATCTGGAAAAATGAAATCTTGGAAGATTTGGGAAGATGAGAAATTCCTAGCATTTTTAACGCCGTTTCCGAACACGCCAGGTTTTACTGTGGTGATTCCGAAGCAGAATCCGGGCGATTACGTATTTTCTTTGGATGATAATTTATATTCTGAAATGATGCTGGCGGTGAAAAAGGTTGCTGGTATTTTGGAAAAAGCATTTGACACGCCGCGAGTGGCGCTGATTTTTGAAGGCACGGGCGTGGCACATGTGCATGCCAAATTGATGCCGCTTCATGGCGATTTGGCAAAGGGAATTGGTTCGCCAGTGTCGCACGAGCAAGCGTTTTATGAGAAATATCCTGGTTGGTTAACCACGGCTGACGGTTCAAAAATGGATGATGCTCAGTTGGATGAAATTCAGGCGCGAATCTTAGCCGTGCAAGGTAAATAGGATAGCTAGTTTGCCTCTAATTTTACGTCTTTTCCTTCGTACATATCCAAATAGAACGGATATAATTTGTCGGCGTGTTTTTTAACCTCGTCTTGGTTTAAGGCTACAATGTCGTGACCGATGCCAAATGAGGCCGGAATTGAATAATATTGGAATTTGGCGCCAGAAGCTGCAGCCATTTGCTTAGGTATATTGACCGCGAGATTTTTATCAATTGCGGTATCGTTTTCGCTAGTTACAACCCCGACATATTTTAGCCCTGGAGCTTTTAGATCGGATTTATAGTTCTTGGTGATTATTATATATTTTCCAAGAGCGCGATATGACAAATTGCTACCCGTGAACGAATCTGGAAGAATATTACGTCCGTAAAGATTTCGTAAAAGCGGGATTTTCCAGGAAGGGGTTTCTGACGCTGAAGGCTGATAAAAAGGTGATAGAAGTAGTGCTCGTGATATGGTTTGGCTGTTGTACTGAGCAATCCAAGTCGCCATATTTGCGCCGCCAGAAAGTCCGACAATTCCCGTTTCATCGCCCAAACCACTAATTATGCTAGTGCTGGAGTTCATAAATTGCGCCATTGCTGGAATGGTGATTTCTCCGTGTCGTTTGTTGTCCGTCAGACCGTGGCTGGGAACGCGGGGAATGTAGACGTTGTAGCCGGCATTGAAAAAGGTGTCGCCTAGGTCTGCGAATTGCTGTGGGCATGCGCTTACGCCATGAATCATCATGACGGCTTTGGCGGTTTTTTTGCCGTGGGTTTTAATAATCGATCGACATTCTGGTCTAACGTCGGTATTTGAAGTGTCTTCGCTAACGGTGCGATTTGCAGCGGCGATGGCGTCGTTGTAGCTCAATTTTTCAGAGCTTGAAGATTGCAACTGCTTGGATGTTGCTGGCCAAAAGAAAGCTGCGGCGACTAATAAAGCAGTTATAGCGACAATTGAGCAGACTGCCCAAATAGTAATTTTTATGATGCGATTTTTCCGTGAAGTATTCATGAGTATATTATATTGGTTGCGAGTGGAGTTGTGAAGTTGGTATACTTAATTATGTGCAATAAAATCCAAACGTTTCTCCTTCTGTAGAAGATGAGATAGTCTTGCGGATTAGTGTCGAGCAATTCCTCCGTCAGCACGGTTTTACTGTGGTGACGACTATGCAACGGCTGGAAAAACGTGCGGCATGACTTTCACGGTTAATACAGAGCCGACGACCACTAGTGCCAACCGCGACATGATGCGCCACGTCATCTCGAATCTAGTGTCAAACGTGGTGCGTCACGGCGATGCGGGGTGTGATAAAAATTACCTGCAGCCAGCATGAGCTATCCGTCGAAAACGTCTGTAAATCACTGACTAAGCAACAACTCCAGCACGTTTTCAACCCGTTTTATCGGAGCAGTGCCGCCACAAAGCAACATGCCGACAGCAGTGGCATCGGCCTCTATATGGTGAAAATGCTGCTCGACGCTAAAGGCTTAGATTATGACTTTGCGCTATGCAAACATGATGTGTGGTTTGTGGTAAGATTTAAGTAGGAAGATATAGTGAACAGAACATCATTAAAAGATTTTCAAAAGGAGGATAAAGTATGCTAATACTTGCCACCGAATCGCCGACTAAGCGCATGATCATGGATAGAAGCGGGCTAGCTTACGAGGCTATTGGCGCTAATATTGATGAGCGAGCTATAGAGAAATCTCGGCCAGAGCTAGACGCAAGAGAAACTGCTATTCTGTTGGCGCGTTCAAAGGCAGAAGCTCTTGCCAAGTTGTATCCCGACGACTGTATTGTTGCCGCTGATACGTTCGGTGTTTTACCTGACGGTTCGCGCTTGCATAAAGCGAAAACCGCTACCGAAAAGATGAAAATGTGTTTGAGCCAATCGGGTAAAACTACAACTATCTACACTGGCGTCTGCGTGATAAATCGAGGAAAAACGTTTACTGACAGTACGGAAACAAAGATAACATATATGAATTTTAACGCGGCGATGTTAGATAGCGCTCATAATTACAATCCGAACCGTCGTAATGCTGCGCTTGGTTTTCATGTTGATTCGGCGGGATTTGCGTTGATTGAGAAAATTGAGGGTTCATATATGGGCGCATTGGGACTGCCATTAGACAAGATGTATAATCTGCTAAAAAAGGCAGGCTATGACGATAGCAGAAATTAAAAACAAACTAACTAGTCTAGATATCAGTAGTACTGAGTCAATTATTGTCGGCAGCAGCATATCTTGGTAGGAGTAAGGACCAAGCGGATATTCTGTTAATTGACAAGTATCTAGAGAGTTGCGGTAAAACATAGTAATTTCCCGCCCGTCCATGCTAAAATAAAGACCATAATTGACATCCGCACGATATTATAAACAAGGGGATGCTTATAATCTGAAAGAGGTGACTTTTATTAAATCTATCATCTGTAAAGACGTCTTCGGCAATCAATACACCGTTCCCGTTGACGAACTAAATATTCGCGTCGGCGTGTACGCGGTGATTATTGAGGATAATAAGATTCTTTTAACTCGGCAATGGGACGGTTATAGCCTAATTGGCGGTGGTGTCGAGAAGGGCGAAACGATCGAGGAATCAATTGTCCGTGAAGTTAAGGAGGAAACTGGACTGACTATCACACCAGATAGAATTATTCACCAAGCAACCACTTTCTTCAAGCGCAACGCTGAGGCGCAAGCTAACCAGTCGATCCAACTGTACTTTACCCACAGTCAGCTGCACGGGCAAGTCAATAATGACAATATAACCGACAGTGAGAAGACTTATACTAACGGCACGCCAGAATGGGTTGATCTGGATAAGATTGACGATATAAACTTTCGCCATAGCGTGGATCTAAAAACAATTTTACAGGCGTATATTTTGCAATCTCGCACCCGCTAATAGTCGAATAATGTTATAGGTTTATCGGTGACATGCCAAACGGCGCTCGAGCTCAGGTCGGATGGATATGGAAAGGCTCTCGCACTGGTCATACAATTATGGCCGAGAAAAAAGCTGGCAAACTTGTTTTTATTGACCCTCAGACACAATCGATAAAAAACCATGATGAATTTCGCTGATGTAAAAGCTCGACCACGATATGTGTTTTGGGCATTTCGAGTTGATAATCGAGAGCTAGACAAGGAGATGATAAAATTAATTATGAAAGAGAGTAAACGATGAAAATTAACCAAAAAATAGAGAGCTGCATTAAAGAGAAATATGGTGACAAGCGTTTTTATCAACTAGGCAGTTACAACGGTCAGGAATGCTATTTGGTGTCGCTCGATAAAGATGACAATTGGATAGCTGATGACTATTATTTATTGTTTGACTCGCTCGGTAATCTGGTGAGAGAGATTTATGCTGGTGGTCAGTTTATCGATGAAGAAATTGAAGAAACTAAGCTAGCGGCAAAAATTGAAGAGTATTTTTCTAAATAATTTTATTTTTAAGTTGAATATGATAAAATAAAGCCAGTATATGCGACAAGCGAGTTTGTCGCATTTTCTTTTGGGGCAAATTTCTCTTGGAGTATATCGGGAGAATAATATATCTAATGAAACCATCCAAACCCGTCATCCTCACTGGCGGATAATTATATTCAAGGAGTCTACTATGGCGAGGGTAATTATTCTATAGCCCAGATATATCCAGAAATTAGAGTATGGGAAAATATGTCGGACAGATCAAGTCTCGGATAAATGCTTTAAATAATCAATAACATCTATATAATAAGGATCTGCGCCCTCTGGAATATTAGTATCTAATAATTCCGATAACGTCATCCAACGGTATTTTTTATGTTCCCAGCTCAATTTAACAGAAATGTCAGCCTCAGTCTTATCTATGACTATCTCAAAAAGTACATGTCTTGTGTTTTTGTACTGCTTAACAAATAGCTTTTTTAAGTCATTTGGATATATACATATGCCAGTTTCTTCCTGTACTTCTCGCGCGGTCGCCATCCTGGAGGTTTCTTCAGATTCTACTTCTCCTCCAGGAAGATCAAGATGCCCAGGGAAATTAGGGTGTGTATCTCCCCTATAAAGCAGTAGATATTTACCATTTTTATTCTTAATAAGCGCTTTTGATACTATTTTAATCATATTTCGATTACCATCTTAAGTTGCCAACTAAAGGACATAATATTCACTTAAACGAGCTAAGTTACTTCCGTGTCGAACTCGTAAACACTCAGCCAACATAAACCTACCAACTCCGCTTTTGTTTGACTGCTGCCAGATAATAGTGACAACGACCATTTGGGTCTGAGACGAAAAATAGTTCTTCTACTTCATCATTTGGACAAATTCTGAGGTGTTGGTCATTGGCATACGGCTTGATGAGATGTGTGAATTCAAACTCAAAACCGCCAGATATTTTCTTTACCTGTTGGCTCTCGTCTGTTGGGTCAGGATAGTCAATTGCTACAAGTATGAGCGACTGGCCAGCTGTTGTTTGAAATAGATAATAGACTGCATCTGGATATAGCGTGATGAAAGAAGCAAATTCACGAACATATGTTGCTTCATTAAGTAAAGGAAAAGCTTGAGTGATAAAATCTGGTATTGTGATGCCGATGCTATTTTTCATGAGTATATTATATTGGTTGCGAGTGGAGTTGTGAAGTTTTGTAACGATCTTCTTAATAGCCCATACAAATATCCCGATAAGGTCGCGTCACAATCTCCATTGAATCTAGACCGAGTTTGGCTTCAATTTCACTAATCATCATCAGCGCACTAGCCTCATCATCTGACAAAACCTCAACTTCTACGAAAGTTCCGGCGTCTTTGATTTCGTCGATGGCTACCGTTGCTTGCGGAAAAGCAGAGGATTGAAACGAGCGACGGTATTTGTTGACCTCGACCAGTTGCACCATACCGAGGTTTGCCAGTAGCTGCTTGGCGGTTGCTGCATCTTCGGGCTGAATTGGCAGGTTTGTCTCGGGCTTAATGATTACATTATTTTCCGTATGCGTCGCAGCGGTCGTTGCTGGCTTATATGTTACCTCAGCAAAACTATCGCGCTGGCGAATCCGCAAGCATTCAACCGTCTGCATAAAGTCGACATCAGGACGAGAATAATACGTATCAATTTCGCGAAGATTACTCTTTAGTTCAAAACCGATGTTTTGCAACCGCCCGATTAGCTCTTCAATATTGCCCGTTAGCTGGCGCTTGCGTTCGATTTCTAGTAATTTTTTGGTCATTTGATAGCCTTTCTTATGGAAGTGTAGATATTTGAATACTTATTTATATGATGGTTTAATTATAGCAAGAAAGGTAAATGATTTTATGACTACACACCAATTAAAATTGGCGGCCGAGCCGTTTAACGCTATTATTTCTGGCAATAAGACTATCGAGTCGCGATTATATGACGCCAAACGACAGAAAATCCAGATCGGGGATCGGATTATTTTTACAAATAGAGATAATTCTGAACAAACTGTTGCTGCTGAGGTTGTTGGTTTGCTGAGATACGCGACATTTCGTGACTTATTTTCTCATAATAATCCGCGAAAGTTCGGCGGTGATAATGTCGAATGGTTGGAAAATCAAATTTCTGAATTTTATTCTATTGAAGACCAAAAGATTTATGGAGTGATTGGTATTGAATTTAGGGTTTGTAAGTAAGCTTGCGTATTGGCAGCGTTAATATTTTCTTTTCAGAATCTTTTCTCTATTAGAAAAACAGTTAGAGCTAATAATCCAGGATTATCGTCGCCTTTACTTGTTTTAGGATTGCGTTCATGTTTGTGACGTTTATAGTTTTTGCTAGGTCATTTCTAGCTAGCGGCGTGGCGGTTTGTTGATAAAAATATATGGGCACTGAAATATAAAATGGGTCAGATGTGAAAGTTTCGGCAAGATTTCTTAGGTCGGCTGCGTGCGAGGATATGTTAAAGCCTTGTAAATATGTCTGTATAGTTTCACTTGAGCTCAGTCGAGCAAGGTCTGTATTTTTTACGGTGTAGGTTTGGCTGGTGTAATTGCCGTCATAGTACGCTATAAACTTTCCGGGGCTGGACGGGTAGGATGAGATTTTATCGAAACAAATGCCGCGCACTAGTTCTAAAAGTATTGGGTATGTGCAGAAAAATGCGGCAGTCAATTCATCGCTGGCGTCAGCAATTTCTACAGCAATCTTAACGTCTGTAAAATCCTTCGGACTATGGCTGATTTTAAGAGGAGGAATCTTAGATTTTGGATGTGAATTGCTGGGAGTGGTTTTTTGACTATCGATAAAATATTTTTGACAAAGAGCGAGCTGTTCTTGTAGTAGCGTCATGTCTGTTATATCAATGTTGGATTGCATCTCGGCTTCTATGTGTGCTATGGACTGTTGAATAAGAGACGCCTCAAAAGGCGTAACATCGTTGATGATTTCTTCAAATAATGTATTAGACTCACTTGTGAACAGTGCGGACGTAAAAAATACACTTGATTCGCTAGTCGTGCCGTCTAACTCTCCAGCAAAAGCTCGGTTACCGCCAATTTTTTCCGTTTCCTTTAAGAATCGCCTAATAATCAGATGCTCAAACAAGTGACATGTGTCGTGGTTCGCTGGTAAAGAATATGCTGAATGCAAGTTGTGAATCATGAATTTATTATATCAGTATGGAAGTTAGCCTAAATCTTATAAGCTCGGTGGCGTGTTCGTACGAAGAAAAGCTTTATCTATCATAATCAAACAAGCTTCCAGCTCCCGCCGCTTCATATAAAGTATCTACCGCTAAGAGCATATTATTCTGAAGTGTTGGCTGGTTATCAATATTCTTATCATAAAAATCCCGCAACGACTCCGGATAGTGTTCGTCGGGCGCATCGTACAGGAACGTATCCTGCAGTAGTTTCTTCTGTTCGGGCGAAATATCATTAAAAAACTCTGGATGAAAATCATAAAACCATTCTAGGCGAGTCTGTAGTTCTAGATATTTATCATAGTTCATAGCTATATTATAATTCAGGAAATGACTCCTCTCCAGCTCTGAAGAGAGGGGCGTTCTTGAGGATTATCTCCCGCTTGTTCAAGGACGGCTGTATTTTATCCTAGAACAATTTTTGCCTTGATTATTTATAGTTTTCTAAGGTCGATTACTTGTCAGTAAAATGATATAATTATATCAGTATGAAAGTTAGCTTAAATCTTATAAAACAATTGATTAATTTTGAGTTGCCGCCAGTTGGTGAGCTGGTGTCGCGTGTCAATCAGCAACTTGGTGGTGTCGAGGAAGTGATTGACCTGAAGGCCAAATATGGTGGCGCGCGCATTGTGCGAGTTGTTGAGTGCGAAAAGCATCCGAATGCGGATCGTTTGAGCGTGACTAAAATTAACGATGGTGGCGTAGCGGATGTTCCAAGGGATGACAATGGTTATGTGCAAGTGGTTTGCGGTGCGCCGAATGTTCATGCTGATATGTGGGCAATTTGGTTGTCGCCAAAAAGCACCGTTCCAGCAAGTTTTGATGACGCCGAGCCGTTCGTGCTGGATGCGCGACCGCTGCGTGGAATCTTAAGCCAGGGCATGCTGGCGGCGGCTGATGAGCTGGCGATTGGTACGGATCACGAGGGAATTATCGAGATTAATGAGCGTGATATTCCGGCGGGCGTTACACTTCAGGCTGGCGCGAGCTTTGCGGAAGTGTTTGGGCTGGATGATTACGTGCTGGAAATTGAAAATAAGATGTTTACACACAGGCCGGATTGTTTTGGGCAACTTGGCGTGGCGCGCGAAATTGCTGGTATTTTTCATCAGCAGTTCAATAGTCCTGACTGGTATAATACTATTCAAGAATTCGCAGATAGCGATGGCTTAGAGCTTGAAGTGTTTAATGAAGCTAATGAGCTTGCGCCCGCATTCTCTGCGATTGCTATAAAAAATGTAGATATTCATCCAAGCCCGTTGTGGTTGCAATGTCAATTAGTCGCAATGGGCGGCAAGCCAATTAACAATATCGTTGACGCGACAAACTACGTGATGTTTATGACGGCGCAGCCGACTCACGCTTATGATTACGACAAGCTGCGTGGACATAAACTTGGTGTGCGAATGGCGCACGATGGCGAAAAAGTTGGTTTGCTTAATGGCAAGGAATATGAATTGACGGCTGACGATATTGTTATCGCTGATGGCGAAGGTGTGATTGGGTTAGCGGGAATTATGGGCGGCGTTAATACGGAAGTTTCGGCTGAAACGAAGAATATTGTCCTTGAATGTGCCAATTTTGACATGTACGCGCTACGTCGCACGGCTATGCGCCACGGAATTTTCACTGACGCCCTGACCAGGTTTAACAAGGGGCAATCGCCAGCACAAATTGACCCTGTCTTAAAATGGTTAATTGGTATGGTTGGTGGTGAGCAAGCTAGTCCTATGCTATTTAAGAATCATTCTTCATTGCGACAAGTGCTGGTCGATGGTAAGCACTGGCACGGTGGATTGTTGATTCCTAAAAGGTTTGTCGAAGAACGTCTGGGTGTTGACTTTGCCGAAAATGAGATTGAGGCACTACTAAAGAATGTTGAATTTATCGTTGACGATGGTAATAAATATGGCGAAGCTGGCGTGATGGTTTACAGTCCATTTTGGCGAACAGATATTGAGCTTCCTGAGGATGTTGTTGAGGAAGTTGGGCGATTATATGGCTTTGATAGATTGCCGCGTCATTTGCCAGAGCGAAGCATTAAGCCTGCGCCGAAGAATGAGCGTCGTGAATTGAAACAGAGAATTCGTCAAAGTTTGTCGCGAGCTGGGGCGAACGAAGTTTTGACATATAGTTTTGTTCATGAGCGCGTTTTGAAAAATTCTGAGCAAGATCCGAGCCGTGCATATCGCTTGAGTAACGCGCTTAGCCCAGACTTGCAATATTACCGAATTAGCATTTTGCCGAGTTTGCTGGATAAAGTTCACGCCAATATAAAATCTGGGCATGATGAATTTATGCTGTTTGAAATTGGTAAAATTCACGATAAGAAATTAGGATTTAACGATGAGAATTTGCCGATTGAAAAGACTTTCATTGACGGAGTTTATGCGAATAAAAAACCTCAAGTTGGCGCGCCGTTTTACAAGGTGAGGAAAATTGCTGAAAGGCTGATGAAAGATTTGAGCGTTGAGGTTGATTTTGTGAAGATTGCGGAATCTGACGGCGACGTTCCAGCGCCGTTTGATGCGAAACGCAGCGCTTGGATTGTGGCGAAGAACGGTGACAATTTGGGAATTGTTGGCGAGTTGGTTCAGTCTGCTCGACGTAACTTCAAATTGCCAGATTACACGGCAGCGTTTTCTATTGATATTGAAAAATTGCAGGAAAATCTGAGCAAAAATCAGGACTATAATTACCAGCCGTTAAGTCGATTCCCGTCGACTGCCAGAGACATTTCATTGAAAATGGATTCGAATGTTGATTATGCGAAGGTTTATGCTTGCGCTGAAGAAGTTGCGAAAAAACACGGTGAGTTGCAAATTGACATAACACCAATTGCGATATATCAGCCAAAAGATGACGATTCGACAAAAACTGTAACTTTGAACGTAAAGTTTACGAGCGCCGAGCGAACGTTGGAAGATAAAGACATTGCGCCGATTATTGAGGAGATCGCCGCGATGGCTGCGGAAGAATTCGACGCCGCTCAGGTTTAACATGATTTGTTGCGCTTGATAAAAATTGCTATAATTGAAAGGTAAATAAAGGAGGAATATGGCAACTACAAAAGGCCAGAGAATAGGTATTTGGGTTATTGCCGGCATGATGTTTTTGGGGACCGTTGGCGGATTTGTCGCTATGATGGTAGCTCCTGGAAATGAGGCCAAGGACCAAGCCGCGCTTAAGAAAGCTCAGGATGAATACACCAAGGCTACTGACGAACGGAAAAAGAAAGTAGAGGCTCAGGCTAATGAATTGAGTCAAAAATATTACGGCAAGTTTTCTGAGTTTAGCTCACGAGTTAGCGCGTTTGAGGCTGGTGACGTGAAAGAACTCGTTAAGGAAGATTTGGTCGAGGGCGAAGGTGCTGAAGTTAAGGACGACACCAAGTTGGCTGTTTATTACATCGGCTGGAACGCTAAGGGTGAGATTTTCGATCAATCAATCGCTGACGGCAAACTGAAAGCTCCGCTCAATATGGATGGCCCGGCAAATACTGCAGTCATTCAGGGTTGGAAAGAGGGTTTGATTGGTATGAAAATTGGCGGTGTGCGTGAATTAACAATTCCAGCCAACAAGGCTTACGGTGACAAAGCTCAGGGCGATAAAATTCCTGCAAATTCTCCACTTAAGTTCGTGGTGATGGCTATTGAAAAGCCAGCCGATATTCCAGAGCCGGAAATGCCAGAAGTGATGAAGCAATATTATCGATCGCGAGGTTTCAATGTCTAAAGATGTGATTATTGTTGGCGCTGGTCCAAGCGCGTTAACGGCGGCAATTTACTTATCGCGCGAAGATGTCGACACGACGTTATATGAGCGTGGCGTGGTCGGCGGAATGGCGGCGATTACTGATCAGATTGACAATTATCCTGGATTTGCTGAGGGCGTTACGGGAATGAAATTGGCGTCTGAATTGCAGCAACAGGCGGAGCGATTTGGTGCGAAGATTGAGTATGGCGACGTGACGGAATTGAAGCAAGTTGATGGCGAGTTGGAGTTGACAATTGACGGTCAATCTGTCCGCGCGAAGTCAGTTTTGCTGGCGACTGGCTCGAATCATCGCAAATTAGGTGTTCCGGGCGAAGATGAATTATATGGTCGAGGCGTGCATTACTGTGCGACTTGCGACGGCGCGTTTTATCGTGATAAAAATCTAATCGTTGTCGGTGGCGGAAATTCGGCAGTGCAAGAGGCGATATTTTTGACGCGATATGCTAGTCATATTGATCTGTTGGTTCGCAGTAAATTGCGCGCCAGTGACATTTTGCAAAAAGATTTGCAGAAATATGTCGATGATGGAAAAATTACCGTTCACATCGGCGCAACGACTGATGAAATTATTGTCAAAGACGATAAGTTTTACGGCGTTAAATCGACCCAAAACGGCGAGCAGAAAGAATTTACCGCTGATGGGCTATTCGTATTTATTGGGCTAATTCCGAACACGCAATTCCTGGCAAACTCGGACGTTGAGTTGGATTTGGGCGGACACATTATTACTAACGAACACCTGCACACTAATATTCCTGGCGTTTTTGCTTCTGGCGATGTACGCTCGGGGGCAACTATGCAAATCGCTTCGGCGGTTGGTGAAGGTGCGGTGGCAGCGCTGCAGATTCGTGAATATTTACAAGAAAAGGCCAGAGAGGAGTAAAAAAATGGCAGATTTTAATCAAATTTTAACACCTGGTGATGTCGAAAACGGCATCGTAAATGTAGTTGTTGAGATTCCACAGGGGTCGAGTCATAAGATCGAGTGGAACCGTGAGCTTGCAGTGATGCAGTTGGATCGTGTTGAGCCAGCTATTTTTGCAAAGCCAACAAACTACGGTTTCATTCCACAGACTTTGGATGAAGATGGCGACGAATTGGACGCGCTAATTATCACCGACGAACCGTTGACAACCGGTATTTTTATGGAAGCAAAAGTTATCGGCGTGTTGGAATTTGTTGACGATAATGAAGTTGACGACAAGGTTATCGTTGTTCCGGCTGACGACCGAAACACTGGCAACGCAATCAACTCACTAGAAGATCTACCTTCACAATTGTTGAAACAAATTGAACACCATTTCAATCACTACAAGGACTTGAAGAAGCCTGGCTCAACTGTAGTTAAGGGCTTCGGCGACGTAGAAAGGGCAAAGCAAATTATCCGCGAGTCAATTACTCGTTGGAACGAAAAATAAATCGCGTTTGATTATTGATTAAAGCCGAGAGACTGGCGAGCGTTACTTGTGTCGGAAGAACGAGGAAACGCCGCCAGTTAATTGTTGTAAGATGCCGTTTGAGTGGGATAATTGTAGGCGTAATTTATCTTTGGCGTGTGGCGTAATTATGACGTCTCGCCAATCTGGTTTTGGACGAGCGGATTTGCTTGTTAAAACTTCAATCGTGTCGCCGTGTTGCAATTTGTAATTGAACGGCTTCATCACGCCATTGATTTTAAAACCACTTGCGCGCGCTGCGATGTCGGAGTGAATTCGGTAGGCATAATCCAAGGGAAATGCCCCGCGAGGCAAATCGTAAATGTCGCCCTTTGGTGAGTACACAAAAATCCTATCAGAAAACAGCTTCATTCGGAATTTGTTAGAGTCGAATCGCTTTCCTTCGCTAATTAAAGCGGCGGCTTCCTGAAGTTCGCGAATCCACGACAAATCGGCTGGCATAGTTCCGATTTTTCCTTTTTTATAGGCGTCGGTCAATTTTTGCTCATTATAGTGGAAACTGGCGGCCAAGCCGCGCTCGGCATATTCGTGCATTTCTTTGGTTCGAATCTGGAACTCGACAATTTGTCCGCTCGGAGTTTGCACGGTCGTGTGCAGACTTTGATATCCATTCGGCTTTGGATTGGCAACGTAATCTTTAATCCTCTCGTACATCGGCTGATACATATCATGTAGAATTCCCAGAACCAAATATCCAGTTGATAAATCATCGACAATTATCCTCAGAGCAATCAAATCATAAATCTTATCAATATCGCCAACTTTGTCCAATTTCTTAAACAAGCTATAAACGCTCTTAACGCGTCCGTCCATCTGAAAAACTAGCTTTTCCGCCTTCAGCCGTGCTTCAACTTCGCGGCGAACGTGATCCAATTTTCGTTGCGATTTTTTCAGTCGACTGTCCATCAAATTTTTGGTTTCCTGAAAAGCTTTCGGCATCAAATATCTAAAACTCAGCTCTTCCAATTGAACGCGAACTCGCCCCATATTTAAGCGGTCGGCCAGCGGCGCAAAAACCTCGATTGTCTCTCTGGCAATTTTTTTCTGCTTTTCTGGCGTCATAAATTGCAAGGTTCGCATATTGTGCAGGCGGTCGGCTAGCTTGATAATTATCACGCGCACATCTTCGCCCACGGCAATCATCAACTTGGTCAAATTGTCCTTCGTGTGTGGCAAATAACTATCCAAATTTCGCATCCCGGCGCGAGCTTGTGAAACTTTAGTTACGCCATCCACCAGAAACGCTACATCGCGCCCAAACAAACTCTCCAAATCGTCCAAAGTTGCGTCAGTATCTTCAACGGTGTCGTGCAGAACTCCCGCCACAACCGTATCGATGTCCATGCCCCATTCAATCAGAATTCCCGCCACCGCCAATGGGTGATTAATGTATGGCTCACCACTTTTGCGCTTTTGTCCAGCGTGTTTTTCTGTGGCGTAATCGATTGCGCTCGCTAAAACCAATACTGGCACTTCGTCGTATTTTTGTTCAGCGATTGATAATAACTCTTCGCGCGTCATATTTATATTATACAACTTTGTAGTATAATTAAGAAAAGCTAAAGCGAAAATATCTAACAGGGAGGGCGATATGGCTGTAACGAGAATAGCAATTAACGGCTTCGGGCGAATCGGACGCAATGCGTTTAAGATTGCGAACGAGCGAAGCGACTTGGAAATTGTTGCGATCAATGATTTGACTGACACGAAAACTTTGGCGTATTTGTTGAAGCATGATAGTAATTACGGCGAGTACGGGCGTCAAGTTGATTTTACGGAAAACGAGCTGATTATTGAGGGTAAGTCGGTTAAGGTGTTGGCTGAGAAAGATCCAGAAAATCTGCCGTGGCGAGATTTGGGAATTGATGTGGTGATTGAATCGACAGGATTTTTCACCGATAAAGATGGTGCGGGCAAGCACTTAATGGCTGGCGCAAAGCGTGTGGTTATCAGTGGTCCGACGAAGTCTGAGGGGGTCGATACGATTGTTCTGGGAACTAATGATGACAAGGTAAAAAACGCGACGCCAATCGTGTCTAATGCTAGTTGTACGACCAATTCTCTGGGCGCGGTTATGGCGATTTTGGACGCGGAGTTTGGTGTTGAAAAGTCAATGCTAACGACGGTGCATAGTTATACAGCTAGTCAAAAGCTTCAGGATGCGCCATCAAAGGATCTTAGAGAAGGTCGCAACGCTGCCGAAAACATTGTCCCGACTACGACTGGCGCCGCAATTGCTGTAACTAAAACCTTGCCGCAATTAACTGGAAAATTTGACGGACTTAGTGTGCGCGTACCGACTCCAGTGGTGTCGCTTAGCGACGTGACGGC
Organism: uncultured Candidatus Saccharibacteria bacterium; assembly: GCA_963516705.1. GTDB lineage: Bacteria > Patescibacteriota > Saccharimonadia > Saccharimonadales > Saccharimonadaceae > Nanosynbacter. The sequence continues at coordinate 17,078 of CAUQBM010000002.1, forward strand.
ACTTCTCAGGAAAGACGTAACTGTCGAGCAGGTAAATGACGCGTTCAAAAAAGCCGCCCAGAGTAATTTCTATCAAGGCATTTTGGGTGTTTCTGAGGAGCCTTTGGTGAGCCGCGACTTCATCGGCAATTCATATTCGGGGATTGTCGATCTTCCGTTGACGAAGGTAGTTGGTGGTAATTTGATCAAGGTTATGGTCTGGTATGACAATGAATGGGGCTATTCTAACCGGCTGGTTGAACTGGTGGCGGATGTGGCGTATTATCTGAAAAAGAGTGAATAAGGCCATCTTCCAAAAAGGAAATAACCCCGCACCGTGATAGTGCGGGGACGCCGGTATTTCCGGCGGTTTTACAGAATATTTATCTTAGTGCGCCTTCTGCTGGCGCGTAGCATCTCAGTCCTCAGTCCTTCTCGGACTCATTCTCCTTGGACTTATCGACCCCAAGGATGTCCATCAGGAAGGCTGCCATCTCCTTTTCGGCGACCCTCCTGCGCTTCCATTCAATGGCTCCGAGCACGACGCTCACCATCAAGAAGACGACAGCCGCCCAGGCGGTGGAGTCGTACGCCACCGTGGGAAGCGACGAGATTGGCGGCCACGCCGCCGATTCCATCGTCGGCGCGTCCAAGTACGCGACCGCCGCCCCCTTCCACGCACTCATGACAAACACGATGTGCGCAGTAGCGCACGTCGCGAACGCGGACAGCGCCGCCGCCGCCAGTCGGCGCCGGTACAGTTCCACGATAGTGATGGTAAACAGTCCAGCGATGAGTGCGGTGCTAACGACCACAGTCAAGATTTCGGTAGACATTATTTTCCCTCCTAGAGAAAATTTTGAGGTGCGGCCTTTCAGAACCGCGACCTCAACCGGGGTGAACTCCCCGGGAGTCACTTTTCGGTTTGAAAAGCTGATATATATATCATACCAGCCACAAGATGTCAACACTCTTTGTCAAATAGCTACATCCTACCTCTGATAAAATACCTAACTTTTCCTTGCAAAAATCACCGAAAACGCTTATACTAAAATTATGAAAATCTACCTCGGATCTGATCATCGCGGTTTTATGTTGAAAGAAAAAGTTTTTGCCTATTTGGTTAAGAATGGCTATGACGTTCAAGACGTAGGCGGTGTAGAATTAAATCCTAATGACGATTTTCCGCAATTCGCGCAGGCGGCGGCGTTGAAGGTTATTGGTGATGATAGCAAAGATCCGCGTGCGATATTAATTTGCGGCGGCGGTCAAGGAATGTGTATGGCGGCGAACCGATTCAAGGGAATCCGTGCCAGTGTGATTTGGGATGCGTTTGAGGCGAAAATGACGCGCCAAGATAACGATTCGAATGTTCTATGCTTGCCAGCGCGAGTTTTGGAAGATAACGAATCGGCATGGAAGGGAATTGTGGAAACGTGGCTGAACACTCCTTACGCGAATGCTCCGCGATTTAATAGGCGTAATGCGCAATTGGATGAATTGTCATGAGTAATTCTGTAATCGCACCAGCAATTTTGGCGGAAAATGTCGAACAATATAAAGATCAGGTTGATAAAATAACCGGGCTTGTTGAGCGTGTGCATATTGACATTTCTGATGGCGAATTCGCTCCGACATTGACAGTTGGAATTCCAGAATTATGGGCGCCAGAGGGTTGGATTATTGATATTCACGCAATGGTCAATGATGTTGCTGAGTATGTTCCGAAGTTGATTGCCTTAAGGCCGCATATGATTATTATTCACGCAGAGGCGACGGGGGATGTGAAGACTGCGCTTATGCAGATTCGCCAAGCTGGAATTATGGCAGGGCTGGCGCTATTAAAGCCGACGGTTCCGCGAACGGTTGAGGAATTGATAAAAATAGCAGATCATGTGATGATTTTTAGCGGTGAACTGGGGCGATTTGGCGGAACTGCTAGTTTGATGCAGCTAGAAAAAATACGACTTATTAAAGCTATTAATCCTAGTGTTGAAATCGGTTGGGACGGTGGAGTGGCGGTAGATAATGCGTACAGTTTGGTTCAGGGCGGTGTTAACGTTCTGAATGTTGGCGGCGTTATTCAGAAATCGTCAGATCCTCGCGCTATTTTCTCCAGATTGCAGCAGGAGATTAATAAAACGAGCGTGCTTTAATGAATGTCGACCAAATAGCGAAATTGAAGAAAATATCGCAACAATTGCGAAAGTCTGTTATTCGTGAGCTATCCGAAGCTGGCTCGGGGCATTCTGCTGGGTGTTTGGGTTTTGCTGACGTTATGGCGGTTTTGTATTTTCACGCCATGCAACTAGATCCTGAGAATCCTAATTGGGAAGATCGGGATATTTTCGTAATGAGTAATGGTCATTATGCGCCACTTTTATATGCGACGCTGGCGGAGCGAGGATTTTTCGATAAAAAAGAGCTGGCTAATCTGCGAAAATTTGGTTCCAAGCTTCAAGGTCATCCAGAACGCGGCAGTTTACCGGGAATTGAAACGACTAGCGGTCCTCTGGGATGCGGTCTAAGCCAGGCGGCCGGCATGGCGTATTCATTGCAATATTTGAGTGGCAATTCTGAGCGATTCGTTTACTGTAGTTTGGGCGATGGCGAGCTTGACGAAGGGAATATTTGGGAAGCGGCGATGTTTGCCGCGAAATACGATTTGTCAAATATAATTGCGATTGTTGATAGAAATAATATTCAGATTGGTGGTGATACGGAAAAGGTGATGCCGCTAGGTGATTTGGCGGATAAATGGCGAAGTTTTGGCTGGGATGCGCAGGAAATTGACGGGCATAATCATTCGGCAATAGTTCAGGCGATTGATAAAGCAAAGAATTCTCGGCAGCCGAGCGTAATAATTGCGCATACAATTCCTGGTCGTGGCGTTGATTTTATGGAATATGACTATCACTGGCACGGAAAATCTCCAAACGCCGAGGAGGCGGAGCGGGCGCTTGCTCAATTGAGTGAAGGAGGTGGCGAATGAGTTCCTTAATGGAAAATTGGCAGAATTCGGAGCTTGCGGCAATTCGGATGGGTTTTGGCGAAGGCTTGGTGGATATTGCGAAGAAAAATAATTTGGTGGTGGCGCTGAGCGCGGATTTGATGGAAAGCGTTGGCTTTGGTAAGTTTTATGAGGAAATCGGGAAACCGCGGGCAATTGAAGTTGGCGTGGCGGAGCAGAATTTGGTTACCGTGGCGTCTGGGTTGGCGGCTATGGGAAATATTCCGTTTGCAGCCAGCTATGCGGCGTTTAGTCCGGGTCGCAATTGGGAGCAGATTCGAACGACTATTTGTCTGAACAATCAGCCGGTTAAGTTAGTGGGTTCTCATGCGGGGCTTAATGTCGGTCCGGACGGCGCGACGCATCAAATGTTGGAAGATATTGCGCTGATGCGAAGTTTGCCTAATATGGTGGTTTTGGCGCCCGGTGATGCTAATGAGGCCAAGCTGATCGCGGCGGCAATGGCTGGAGATAAACGCCCGAATTACGTAAGATTGCCAAGAGAAAAAACACCGTTATTCTTAAATCAATCTACTTTTGAGATTGGAAAAAATTATACGTTGAGGCGCGGTAAAGATGTTGCTTTGTTTGGAACTGGCGTGATGACTTATCAATTACTGTTGGCGGCGGAAAAGCTCGCGAATGAATATGACATTCAGGCGGAAGTGATTCATTTTCCGACGATTAAGCCATTGGACGAGGATGCTGTACTTGATGCGGCTCAAAAATGCCAAGCTGTCATTACGGCGGAAGAGGGGCAGATTGTTGGTGGATTTGGCTCAAGCGTGGCAGAAGTTCTTAGTGAGAATTTGCCGGTGAAGATGAAGCGAATTGGCGTCAATGATACATTTGGCGAGTCGGGTAAAATGTCTGAATTGTGGAAAAAGCACGGTTTGGATGTCGATTCAATTGTTCGTAGTGTTGTCAATTTTCTCCAATGAAAAGCCCGCCAGGAGCTACTGCCAAGATCTAATTAAAGACCTCAAAGCAAGTAGTCCTGACGGGTGTGTGCTGCATCTACTGGTGTGGTGCGCGGACCATGCTGTAGATGATAGCGGGCGTCATGACGTTAGTCATGAAGACGGCAATTACGCCGTCTGTCCCGTAGACTGTAATGATGGCCACCATAGCGGCGCACCAGATCAGGCAGAGTACCGCCATGATGATTGCGGCAAATTCTACTGTTCTTACGACAGGACTCATCTCTCTTTCCTCCCGAAAAGAAAACGCTCAAGACCAAAGGGCTCTTTCGCCCTTAGACAAAGCCTCGAGCGAGAGCTATTTTATGTTACCACCAAAATAACATAATGTCAATTCTCTTGGCATAGCGGGCGGTAATTGATATAATTACCATAAGTATTTTAGGGGGCAGTATGGGATTATCGATTTCAGAGATTCGAAAAAACACGACGCGGGCGCGTCATTTAATGCAGCGGACACGGGCGCAACGTTTTGCGGTTGGGGCGTTTAATATTGACAATCAAGAGACGCTGATTGCGGTGGCGCGGGCAGCACAAAAGCTCCAATCGCCAGTGTTGGTTGAGGTTTCTGACGCCGAAGTGAAGGCTATGAGTCTAGAGAACGTTCGCGATTTGGTGGACAATTATAAGGCTGAGTATGGAATTGAAATGTATTTGAATTTGGACCACGGACCGACGGTTGAGGGCTGTAAGCGAGCGATTGACGCTGGATATGAGTTTATCCATATTGATATTTCTCAGGCAAATCATAACGCTTCTGATGAGGAAATTATTGCGAAGACTCGTGAAGTTGTTGAATACGCCAAGTTTACTGGTGCGCTAGTGGAATCTGAGCCGCATTATTTTGGCGGAAGTTCAAATGTGCATACGGAAGATATAAATTATGAAGAAATAAAAAAGACTTTCTCTACGCCAGAAGGTGCGCGTGCGTTTGTTGAGGCGACTGGAATTGATACTTTTGCGGCGGCGATTGGTAATTTGCATGGCAAATATCCAGTTCCGAAAGTGTTGGATTTGGATTTGTTGGCTGACATTCGTGAGGCGATTCATTGTCAGATTTCGTTGCACGGTGGGTCTGGCACGCCGCTATATTATTTTGAGGATGCTGCGAAAATTGGCGTTTCTAAAATCAATATCAATTCTGATATGCGTTACGCTTTCCGAACGACTTTGGAGAAAACCTTGCGAGAAAATCCAAATGAATACGCTATCGTTAAATTAATGCCGCCAGTTTATGCTGCTGTACAGGAAGTGGTGGAATCAAAGATTAAGGCATTTAACTCCGTGCGAAAGGCGGTGGTTTAATGGCAAAAATCATCACCGTTGGTGCGGCGATTCAAGACGTATTTTTAAGCCAATCTGACGCACTGACGCCAGTTTGTGAGAGTCCAGAGCACTGTTTTGCGCGACTGGATTTGGGGGCGAAAGCCGACGTAAACCAGATTCATTTTTCGACTGGTGGCGGTGCTACAAACGCCGCGGTAACGTTTTCCAGGCAAGGGCATTATGCTAGTTTTATGGGCGCGATTGGCCATGACCCGGCGGGGCAAGCGGTGATTGCAGATTTGGACAAGGAAAATATTGACACGCATTTGGTGCGATATTCGCCAAAATACAGTACGGGATATTCGGTGTTGCTATTGGCTTCAAACGGTGAGCGAACAATTTTAACATACCGCGGCGCTTCGACACATTATCATGAGGCGGATTTTGATCTGTCTGAAGAGGATGCGGATTGGCTATACGTTTCAACTTTGGCGGGAAATATGCCGATGCTTCACAAATTATTCCAGCAAGCCAAACGTCGTGATATGAAAATTTGCTTTAATCCTGGGAAGAAAGAGCTGGCACAAAAGGATAAATTGCTGGGATTATTGTCTGATGTTGACGTTCTAACTTTGAACAAAGAAGAAATGCAACAGTTGGTGTCTGGCGAGGATTTGGAGGCCTTGGTTAGAAGAGGTTTGAGATTAGTTCCGGTCGTTTTAGTGACGGACGGCGTAAACGGCTCAATTGCAAGCGACGGAAAAACCATCGTGCGAGCGCTGATGTACGACGACAGACCGTCAATTGACAGAACTGGCGCTGGAGATGCGTTTGCGTCGGGATTTTTGAGTGAATGGGCGCGAAGTGGCAATTTGAAAAACTCTGTAATTACGGGCAGCGCGAATGCTAGTTCGGTGGTTATGAAAATTGGAGCAAAGGCTGGAATTTTATATGCTGGCACAGTGCTTCATGCTATGCCAATTCAAGAAAGGGAATTATAATGGCGCAAAATTTGGGGAAATTGTTGGGCGGTGACGTGAAAAAGCGTCGAGCATTAACCGAGCTCAGGCAGATGACTAGGGATGACAGTGACGTGCGATTGATTGCGGAGATATTGGCTAGAGCGCACTCGATTATTCGCTCTCTAGGCTTGGATCCGTCAAACGCTACGGCAGAAGAAATTTATCAATCACTAATGGCTATTGCGCCGAAAGTAGACAAATGGGCGCCGTTCAAGGCCTCTGAATGGGTGCTTTTGGACGTTGATGGGCAAGTGATTTCGTTTAATCCGATTGACGTTATAAATAATTATCATTGCCAGTTGCCTCTTGGGAAGCAGCAAACAACGTATGGCAAGCGAGGCCTGGGATTTGAGATTACGCGCCGATATAAAAACCACCCGCGCACGTACAATCCAGCCGTAGAGCGAGTGGTTTGCCAGGGTGGAATTTGTTGGATTGAGCCGAAACCTAAGAAATAACTATCGGTCGCAACAAGTTCGCTGATTTTTAATTAAATTAACCACCTCTGGAATATCTTCGGTAATTGTGTAGATTTTTTCATCGCCGTCAGAAATTAGCTTATTTGGAAGCATATTTTCGCGCACAAAATCATCCCATTTGCCCCAGAATTTTTTATCAAATAAGACAATCGGCACAGGCGCCATCTTCTTGGTTTGTGTCAATGTGATAATCTCACAAATTTCATCCATTGTACCGAATCCGCCAGGGAAACAAACGTACGCGTCAGCCAGAAGTGTCATAACGATTTTTCGTGGCGCGAAGTGAGTGAATGCGAACGAATCTGTCGTGTAGTTGTTTAAGGATTGTTCGTGTGGCAAGCGAATGTTGAATCCGACTGATTCTCCGCCAGCTTCCATGGCGCCGCGGTTTGCTGCTTCCATAATTCCGCCACCACCGCCGGTGATGATTGTGTAACCTTCTTTAGCTAATTGAAATGCTAAATCTTTGGCTTTTTGATAATATTCGTTATCTTCAGTTATCCTGGCTGATCCAAAAAAAGTCACGGTTTTATGATATTTTTGGAGAATTTCATAGCCGGCATGAATTTCGTCATCGACTTTTCCTAATCTGAACATCGCAGCCTGAAGTTGCAATTCGCGCGGAATACAAACATTTTTCGGTGTCATCATTATCCTTTTTATTTTATGATTTTAACTTTATTACTATATCATAAAATGCCTATGGTTACAATACGTTGACGGCAAATAATTCATCATATACAATCAAAGCACAATCTAAATGGAGGTTTTATGGAAAATAAATCAACGGCTAATAAATGGCTGATCGCGGCAGTGATTGTTATGGGTATAATCATTGTTGCTATGGCTACTTGGATAATTGCTGGTGCTGTGTATAAAGATAAGGATTCTAGCGCTTCGGTAAAAAGTAGCCAGACAAAGAAGGATTCATCTGATTCACTGGAAAAAACTCGCAGTGAAGGCGAGGAGCCGTCAAATGAGGCAAAGAAAGAGTATAAAGATTTCCGAACCAAAGGCGACGGTACGGGCATTCGTTTAACTTCAGCAAGTGATGTTGATAAATTGGATATTGATAGCTCTTTGAAGAAGTTTTTGAAGTCTAAAGTTGGTCAGCCAATTCCAGAGCGTGAAGGTTCTGTATATGAGCCAATCATTGACCGTGCATACGGAAAATATGCGGCAGTATATGGCTTGACGAACGCTTATACTATTATCGGACCAAAGAACGGCACTGGTGAAATTGCAATTGTTGCGGGCACGCAGCAAGGTGGCATGCTGTGCTCAGACTTGAAGTCTGCGTCGGTTCCGAGCCGCTTGGTTGACGGCAAATGTGAAGTTTCTGGCTCGTTTCAAACTTATAGCCAAGACTAGTTTTCATAAATATAGTAAAATAGAGAGGTGAATAAATTTCGCCTCTCTTCTTCATATCAGCCCACGGGCGACCAGCCGCGAGCAATTGCTCAATTAGTCGATGGTTTGGAAAAAGGTCAGCGCGAGCAGACTTTGCTGGGCGTGACTGGTTCAGGGAAGACGTTTACGATGGCGAATATTATCGCTAAGCGCAATGTGCCGACGCTGGTTTTGGCGCATAATAAGACTTTGGCGGCGCAACTTTTTTCTGAGTTTAAGGAATTTTTTCCGGACAATGAAGTCCATTATTTTGTTAGCTATTTTGATTATTATCAGCCAGAGGCATACATCGCTTCGAGCGACACCTACATTGAAAAAGATTCAAAGATTAATGACGAGATTGATCGACTTAGGCACGCTGCAACTTCTGCGCTGCTTACGCGCCGCGACGTGATTATCGTGGCGAGTGTGAGTTGTATTTACGGAATTGGTTCGCCAGAAACTTACGCCGATATGGCTATTAAATTGGCCGTTGGCGAACGCCGAGTTCAGGACAAGTTTATTCGCCTATTGACCGACATTCAGTATAAGCGCAACGACATCGATTTTGCGCGCGGAACTTTTCGGGTACGCGGTGATGTCGTGGATATTTTTCCAGCGGGTCAAGATACTGCGGTTCGCGTGGAATTCTTTGGCGATGAAATTGAGCGGCTGACGAAGATTGACCCTTTGACTGGCGAGATTTTGGATCGGCCAGACCAATTGACAATTTTCCCGTCCAGCCACTATTCGACGCCACGTGAACGAATTGAAAAGGCAATTGTTGGGATTGAAAATGAGTTTAATCGACGGCTGAAATGGTTTGAGGATAATGGCAAGTTTTTAGAAGCGCAAAGGCTAAGTCAGCGTACCAAATATGACTTGGAGATGTTGAAGGAAACTGGTTTCGTGAAGGGGATTGAGAATTATTCGCGCTATTTGACCGACCGAGAACCTGGCGAGCAGCCTGCGACTTTGATTGATTATTTTCCGGACGATTGGCTACTTTTGGTTGACGAATCGCATATGACATTGCCGCAAGTTCGGGGAATGTACAACGGCGATCGCGCCCGTAAGGAAGTTTTGGTTGAGCATGGTTTCCGTCTTCCGAGTGCATTGGACAATCGCCCACTTCGATTTGACGAGTTCAATCAGCATATTCATCAGGTAATTTACGTTTCCGCCACGCCGGGAGATTATGAACTTTCTCACTCGCCAAAGCCAGCTGAGCAGCTTATTCGGCCGACTGGATTGCTTGATCCGCCGATTGAAGTTCGACCAACCGATGGACAAGTTGATGATTTGATGGAGGAAATTCGCCAGACGATTGCGAAAGGTCATCGCGTGTTGGTGACGACATTAACCAAGCGAATGGCGGAGGATTTGAGCGCTTATTTGACGGAAAACGGCGTGAAGACGGCGTATTTGCATAGCGAAATTGATACGCTGGAGCGTGGCGATATTCTGAAAGATTTGCGACTTGGAACGTATGACGTGCTGGTTGGAATTAATCTATTGCGTGAAGGTCTGGACCTTCCAGAAGTCAGTTTGGTGGCAATTATGGACGCCGACAAGGAAGGTTTCTTGCGCAGTGAGCAGGCGCTGATTCAGACGATTGGACGAGCGGCGCGGCACGTTGATGGGCGAGTTATTATGTATGGCGACAATGTTACGGACAGTATGCGTCGAGCAATTGACGAAACGAATCGACGTCGAGCGATCCAGCAAAAATATAACGAAGAGCATAATATTACGCCGCAAACTATTCAGAAGAAAATTGACGATGGTTTGCGATCAATTATTCCGCAAAAAGAATCTGATAAAAAGCCAAAGCTTAACCTGAAGAAAATTCCAAAAGACGAATATCCGACTTTGATTAAAGATTTGACGGCGCAAATGGAACTGCATAGCGCTAATTTGGAATTTGAAAAAGCGGCGGAGCTGCGTGACTTAATTGCAGAAATTCGTCATACGATGTAGAATGAAAATACTATTAGATTAGGAGGGATTATGGCAACAAAAGAACAACCACAGCCAACAAACGTCGCGCAACCAGAAATGCCGATGCAACCAAATGCTTATCAAGCATATCCACAATATGCATACGAAGACCCAAATAAGGGCAAGGCGAAGATGCTAACTTTGGAATACGCTTTGGCAATGGGTTCGGCGATTATTTCAATCATGTTGCTGATTGACATTATAACTAAGGTGTTTGGTCTATGGACAAATTCAACATCAATGTTATTAAGAAGTGTTGGCGGATTTTTCGCCCCATCGATGATAACTCAGGGAACAGGAATTATTGCAGCGTCAGTGTTTGCTGTGCTTTTGGCTGTATTGTCACTAGTTCTATTCTCTCGCGTATCAAAAGCTGTTCCGGAGCGTGAAGGCTACACAAAGCGAACAGCTTACAAATTGGTAACTTACGGCGGTTTGGCTGCTTTGATCATTCCAGCTGTCGACTTGGCTGCTCGATTGGTAAGCATTTTGATCAACTCATTGCTATTTATCGGCGTTGGTGACGGTGGTGAATTCTATAAGAGTTTGTACTTGGGTGAATTCTTGCCATACACATTAGCTCTTGCAATTGTTGCTACTGGCGCTTACTTCATTTGTCAAATTGTCAAAGGTCGCAACATGTCAAAGGCTTTGTCTTTGATGTTGATTGTAGCTTCTTCTGTCGTATTATTGACTGGCGCTATCACAATCGCCGTTAAAGCACACGACACGGGTAGCTCAGTAAAGACTATTCCATCAGATTACAGTCGCTACAAGAACTACCAAGATTACTCAATGTAATAAAACTTGGAAAAATAAAGTCGCTCACTTTGATGGGCGGCTTTTTTTAGTGGTATAATATTGATATGATAACTATTTCTACCAGCGATATTCAGCACTTGGCGAGTTTGAGTAGTCTGGCATTGACTGATGACGAAACCGACGGACTGCGCCAAGATTTGGAAAATATAATTGGCTATATTGAGCAGTTGGGCGAGCTTGATGTGTCGGGTGTTGAGCCGACTTATCAAGTTACGGGACTGGGCAATGTCTGGCGCGAAGATGAAGTTCAGGCGGGAATTCCCGTTGAGAAATTGCTCGGTTTGGCGCCAGAAAAACAGAATAACCAAGTGAAAGTTCCGCAGGTATTGTAATGAGTAAGATTAGTGATTTTATTGGCAAAAGCGCGGTCGAGAACGTAAAAGAAGCATTGCGACGAGCGCGTGAAATTGAGGAATATAATGCGCTGCTTAGCTTGACGGAAGAGCGTGCGCTGGAGCGAGCAGAAAAAGTTGATGCTGGCGAGATTTCTGGACGATTGGCGGGCGTGCCATTTGTCGTGAAGGACAATTTTTTGGCGTTTGGTGCGCCAACGACTGCCGCTTCAAAAATGTTAGAAAACTTTAACGCTCCACTACAGGCGACGGCTGTTGAGAAATTGGAAGCGGAAGGTGCGATCTGCATCGGTAAGGCGAATTTGGATGCTTTTGCGCACGGCGGTTCGACGGAAAACTCGGCATTTGGTCCAACTAAGAACGCTGCAGATGAAACGCGAGTTGCTGGTGGATCATCTGGTGGATCAGCGGTAGTTACGGCGCTCGACGTGGTTCCGTTTGCGCTTGGTACGGATACTGGCGGTTCGATTCGTCAGCCAGCCAGCTTTAACGGAGTGGTTGGAATTAAGCCGACTTACGGAGCGGTTAGTCGTTATGGCGTAGTGGCAATGGCGTCAAGCACGGACACAATTGGCTGTTTTGCTACGAACGCAGAAGACACTGATTTGGTGATGGAAATTATGGCTGGTCGCGATGATAAAGATATGACGACTTTGCCTGATTTTTGGAATAATCAGCCAGAATTTGCAAAGAAAAAAATAGGTCTAGTCAAGCAGTGTATGACCGATGACGTGGACGCGGAAGTTCGTCAAAAAACGCTTGATTATGCGGAGAAATTGAAGCAGCTTGGCTACGAAATTGAAGAAGTAGATTTGAGTATGATGCAACATTCTCTGGCGATGTATTACATAATTGTGCCAGCGGAATTGTCCTCAAATTTGGCGCGATATGACGGCGTGCGATACGGTCATCGAGCGGCGGAAGTAAAAACTTTGGCGGAACTTTACGGTCGCAGCCGAAATGAAGGATTTATGACTGAGAATAAGCGACGAATTATGATAGGAAGTTTCGTATTGTCAAGCGGATTTTTCGACGCTTACTATATGCAGGCTCAAAAAGCCAGGACGTTGTTGATTGACGAATTTAAGAAGTTATTTACCGAATATGACGCGCTATTGATGCCGGTTGCGCCGACTCCTGCGTTTAAGATTGGGGAGAATTCTAGCGATCCGATAAAAATGTATTTGGCGGACATTATGACCGTGCCAGCAAGTTTGGCTGGACTTCCTGCGGTCGCCGCGCCAGCTGGAAATAGCGATGAAGGTTTGCCAATTGGCGTGCAGCTTATCGGAGATTATAAGTCGGACAAGAACTTGCTGAAGCTAGTTTCGGAAGTGGAGAAGATTTGATGGACGGATTGATGGTCGCGATAGTTGTTGCGGCGTTAATTATCGGCGCCTTGCTGATGATTTTCATTCAATTGACTTCTCGTGGTCGCGGTCAAATTGACAAGGAAATGTATCAGAGGGTTTGGCGGCAAATTTTGCGCAATGTCGAAACCAGAAAATCGGAAAGTATGCAAATGGCGATAATGAAGGCGGACAAGTTGCTGGACAAAGCTATGCGCGACTGCGGCGTGGCTGGCGAAACGATGGGCGAACGTATGAAATCTCGCAAGGGATATTGGAGCGATGAAAATGGGCTTTGGGCGGCACATAAATTGCGTAATCAAATTGCCCACGAAACCAACGTAACGGTAACGGCGCAGAGTTTTCGTCGAGCTATGGCGAGTTTTGAACAGGCATTAAAAGATTTGGGAGCATTATAATGAGTGTATATGACGATTATGAAATGACAATTGGTATCGAATGTCACGTTCAGCTGGCGACGAAAACCAAGCTATTTAGCCCGGCCGATAATGACGCTCGCGATGCTGAGCCGAATAGCAAGACGCATCAGATTGACTTTGGTTTGCCGGGGATGTTGCCAGTTTTGAACAAGCACGCCGTTGAGCTGGCGGTTCGTGCTGGAAAAGCCTTGAATTCGCCGATTGCGCACGTTAGCCGATTTGATCGAAAGCATTATTTTTATCCAGATTTACCAAAGGGCTATCAGACTTCACAGATGTATAATCCGATTATTTTGGCTGGATATGTCGACGCGCCATTGGAAGATGGATCTTTGAAGCGTGTGCGAATTGATCATGCTCACATGGAGGAGGATGCTGGTAAGCTGACACATCATGACGGCTATTCGCTAGTCGATCTTAACCGCGCCGGCACGCCGCTGATTGAGATTGTTTCTGAGCCGGATATGCATTCGGCTGAAGAGGCCAAAGCTTACGTTTCGGAACTTCATAAATTGATGGTTTACGCGGGCGTGACTTATGGTAATTTGTACCACGGAAATATGCGATTTGACGTTAATATTTCGGTGGCAAAAAGGGGTGCGACGGAGCTTGGAAAGCGCGCAGAAATTAAGAACCTCAATTCCTTCCGCAGTGTTGAAAGGGCCGCCGAGTACGAGTTCAAGCGCCAAATCGATATTTTGGAGCGTGGCGAAGAGGTTGTTCAGGAAACCAGAGGCTGGAATGATGACAAGCAGATAACTATTTCTCAGAGGTCAAAGGAAGACGCGCAGGATTATCGCTATATGCCAGATCCAGATATTCCACCGGTTGTGTTGACTGACGAGGTGATTACTGAAATTCAGTCCAAGGTGCCGATGCTTCCGGGTGAATATAGGGAAAAATGGAGCGCGCTAAACTTGGACAAATCTGTTATCAATTCGCTTTTGTCTAATCAGGATTACGCCAAGATTGCATTGGAAGTTCAGGAAAAGTCGGGCGAGGCGTCCGCTAAGCGAGTCGCGCATTGGTTTGCGAGCGCATTGACGGCTTCTGATGAAAGTGACGCGCAAACAGACAATGAATCTATATGTGTGGCGGTTGACGATTTAATAGAATTGGCTGAAATGACAGAGAAGTCTGAAGTTTCCAGCACGAATGCGAAGGAATTATTTAATGAGCTTTTGGCTGGCGCGAAAAATCCGCGTAAGCTTGCCGAAGAGAAGAATTTGTTGCAGGTTTCTGATGAATCGGCGATTGCTGCAATTGTCGATGAAGTTTTGAATGATCCAGCTTCAGCGGCGTCAATTGCAGACATCAAGGCTGGAAAAGATAAGGCTATTGGTTATTTGGTTGGGCAAGTTATGAAGAAGTCTAAAGGTCAAGCCAACCCAAGCCTTGCTCAGAAACTGATTCGCGAAAGGCTTTAGAATTGCTGAAAATAATAGGGAATAGGAGCTGAAATATGAGAAAACCAACTAAAGCTATCATCGCTGCTGCCGGTTTTGGTACGCGATTTTTGCCACAAACTAAAGCCATGCCAAAGGAGATGTTGCCGCTGATTGATAAGCCGATTATTCAATACGTCGTCGAGGAATTGGTCGAGGCTGGCATTAAAGATATCATCATTATCGGTAGCGCGAATAAGCGAGCAATCGAGGACCATTTTGACGAGCCGAATGAAGAACTTTTGGCTAATTTGCGCGCTGGTGGCCCTAAAAAACAGCCGTTCATTGACGCGGTGCAGAATTTGGCTGAGATGGCGAACTTTATTTATATTCGCCAGAAAGGTCCGTACGGCAACGCAACGCCTTTGGCTTGCGCCTCACATTTGATTCATCATGATGAGCCTGTGATTTACACATTTGCAGACGATTTTATTGCGGCTAGTCCAAGTCGTTTCAAGCAGATGATTGAGGCGTCAGAAAGCTTAGATGGAGCGGTTCTATCGTGTAAGAAAATCACCGATGACGCGGAATTTGATCGTTATGGAGTCATCAATGGTCAAGGGGTAAAAGACGGCGTTATAAAAATGACGAATATCGTTGAAAAGCCGGGCAAGGATAATGCGCCGTCAGATTTGGCGAGCGTCAGTAGCTATTTACTTCCGGGCGAGATTTTCGGCTATCTAGACAAAGCCAAGGAAGAATTTGACGGCAACGGCGAGTTTACGATTCAGCCAATTATGCAGCAAATGATTGATGATGGTTTTGATTTTTACGGCGTGGAGATTACGAACGGCACTTATTATGACACTGGCGACAAATTGGAATATCTAAAAACGGTGATCGACTTTGGGTTGCGTAATCCTAACTTCGGTGATAAATTGCGCGCCCATCTGGCGGATCGTCTAAAATAATGTATAATAAATAGCATGAACGGATTGCTTATTATATTAGTGATTTTGATGGTGATTTTTGTCATCATAATGATCGCTATGACAATTTCTATCATCAAATTAACGCATCAAATTCGCCAAACTCAGCAGAACGTGGAGGCGATAAGCCAGAGAATTGCTAACTTAAACGGAATTGTAAGTACGGTTTCGATTGGCGTGGAACTAGCCAAAAGCTTCGCTTCAAAGAGCGGATTTTTCTCGAAATTTTTCTCAAAGAAGAAGGTAAAAAAGAGTGAAAAAGTCAGCCAAAGAGCAGTCAAATAAGCTAGTAAAAAAAGTCGTTCGCGATAATGAAAACGACGCTCGTCGGGCAATTTTGGAGGATTTGTTTTTTGATTTTCATAAATCTCGCCACCAAGTTTACTGGGTGAATTTTGTTCGCGGAATTTTCTTTGGCCTTGGAAGTGCTTTGGGCGCGACATTATTGATTGCGATATTGATTTGGATTTTGGGGCAATTTGCCGACATTTTCCCGCCGTTGGCTGATTTTATCAACCACTTAATTGAGACGATGCAACGTCGTCAATAGCGTGCTATAATTGTTATTAATGACTGAGGGGACAAGCGAACAATCATCGTCGGCGGCTTTGAAGCCGTCAGATTTCGTGCATCTTCATAATCACACTTTCCATTCGGTGCTGGACGGATTGACTAAGATTCATGACTTGGTCGATAAGGTTAAGGAGCTCGGAATGGAGGCTGCCGCCGTAACCGATCACGGCACGATGAGCGGTATTTTGGACTATTACAAGACTGCCAAAAAAGCGGGAATTAAGCCGATTATCGGAATTGAAACTTATGTGGCGACTCGTTCGCGATTTGACCGCGATCCGGGTAAGGATAAGCAGCGTTTTCACTTGACTGTACTGGCGATGAACAACACGGGTTTTCACAACTTGATGAAGTTGTCGACGCGTGCCAATTTGGAGGGAATGTATTATAAGCCGCGAATTGACCATGATTTACTGGAGGAGTTGAACGAGGGATTGATTGTTCTGAGTGGTTGTGCGAGCGGTGAAATTGGCGTGGCGCTGAAAGAAGATGATTATGATCGCGCTCGTGAGATTGCCAAGTGGTATAAGTCGATTTTTGGCGATCGCTATTATTTGGAGCTACAGGACCACGGGCATCCGAAGTCGAATACACACTGGGATGTGCAGGCGAAGATTAACGAGGGCTTGATTAAGCTTTCAAAAGAGCTTGGTATTGAAATGGTGGTGACTTGTGATGGTCACTATTTGACGCACGAATATCAAGACGCGCACGAGATTCTGCTTTGTGTTGGGACGGGTTCGTATCTTAGTGATGAAAAGCGAATGAGCTTGAAGGATTTTGAACTTCACTTGACGGATCCGCGCGATATTATCGATCACTGGGGCGAGGAATTTCCTGAAGTTATTCGCAACACGAAAAAAATAGCTGATCGCTGTGATGTTGAGATTGAGCTTGGGCGAATTCTTATTCCAAAATATCCATTGCCAGACGGCGAGAATGAACATTCGTATCTGCTCAGATTGACATATCAAGGTTTGTTGCAGCGTTACAATGGAGCTTCGAAGGAGGAGGCTGAAAAGTTGGATCCTGACGAGATTATCCCGAAGCTGTCTGATGAGGTTCGTGAGCGTGCTGAGATGGAGCTTGGTGTGATGGGAAATATGGGCTATGAAGGTTATTTCTTGATCGTCCAGGACTTTATCAACTGGGGAAAATCTCAAGGAATTGTTTTTGGTCCAGGGCGTGGTAGCGCGGCTGGCTCGATTGTTGCGTATGCGCTGAATATTACAGATCTTGATCCGCTGAAATATGGACTACTGTTTGAGCGATTCCTTAATCCTGATCGTATTTCTATGCCCGACATCGACGTCGATATTCAAGATACGCGCCGCGACGAAGTGATTGAATATTGTGCAAAAAAATACGGCGAAGATCACGTCAGTAATATCGCAACGTTCGGTAAGATGTTTGGTCGTATGGCAGTGCGTGATGTTGCCAGGGTTTTGGAGGTTCCGTACGCTGAGAGCGACCGCTTGGCGAAGTTAGTTCCGCCGCCAAACCAGGGGCGTCATATTCCGTTGTCCGTGAGTATTAAAGAGGATGCGGACCTTCGGAATGAATATGAAAATAATCCGACTGCGAAGGAAGTTCTGGATTATGCAATTCAGTTGGAGGGGACGATTCGTAGCCACGGTGTTCATGCTTGTGGCGTGGTGATTGCGCCAGATACGCTGGTCAATTATATCCCGCTTGAAATGGCGCAAAAGGGCGTGGTGGCAACTCAGTTCCCGATGGGTGAGGTTGAAGAGTTGGGTCTATTGAAGATGGACTTTTTGGGGCTTTCGAACCTTACGATTATTAATAACGCCATGAGGATTATCCGAAAAGCTTACAAGAAAGAAATTAATCTTTCGGAGCTGCCGCTTGATGATAAAAAAACCTACGAGCTGTTTCAGCGCGGCGACACGACTGGCGTATTCCAGTTGGAATCGGCGGGAATGAAGCGATATTTGCGCGGGCTGAAGCCGACTACGTTTGAAGATATTATTGCTATGGTGGCTCTTTATCGTCCAGGTCCGATGCAGTTTATTGACAGCTTTATTAGGCGCAAACACGGCGAGGAAGAGATAACTTATTTGCATTCTGGAATGAAAAACTCGCTGAAAAATACTTACGGAATTTTGGTCTATCAGGAACAGTTTATGCAGATTTCTAAGGAATGGTGTGGATTTACTGGTGGTCAGGCTGACACATTGCGTAAGGCTGTTGGTAAGAAGAAAATTGACTTGATGAAAAAGGTCAAGCCTGAGTTTGTCGAGGGTGCGGTTAAAGTTGGTGGCGCAACTAAGGAGATTGCGGAAACTTTCTGGACTCAGCTGGAAGAATTCGCTAACTATTGTTTCAATAAGTCGCACGCCGCTTGTTATGGTTTGATCGCCTATTGGACGGCTTATTTGAAAGCGCATTATCCTGACGCGTTTATGGCGGCGCTTATGACTAGCGACCATGATGACACTGATCGTCTGGCAATTGAAATTACTGAATGTAAGCACATGGGAATTAGCGTGTTGAGTCCTGATGTAAACGAGTCGTTTGTTGAGTTTGCGGTGGTGCCGAATGAGAATAAAATTCGTTTCGGAATGTCGGCAGTGAAGGGAGTTGGCGTTGGTGCGGTTGAGGAAGTTCTGCGGGCGCGCGAAGATGGACCGTTTACGTCAGTTGAGGATTTTGCTAGGCGCGTTTCAACTAGCAAGTTCAATAGGAAAGCTTGGGAGTCGCTTATTAAGTCTGGTGCGTTTGATGATATGGGCGATCGATCTGATTTGCTTTTCAATCTGGATTCCATTACGTCATTTGCGTCCAAACTCCAAAAAGAAGCCGCCAGTGGACAGACAAACTTATTCGGAATGTTGGGTGGCGATGATGCGGCGAGTGTTCAATCGACTCTTCATCTTCAGAAGGCTCCCGTGAAACACGACGATAAAGAGCGCTTGATGTGGGAGCGAGAATTGTTGGGGTTGTATATCTCGGCGCATCCACTTGATAGATATGAAACATATTTGAGCGAGCAAACTCAACCATTGACGCAATTAGTTCCTGAGTACGACAGTCGGATGATGACGGTCGGGGGAATTATTAGTACTGTTCGTACAATTGTCACAAAAAGCGGTTCGAAAATGGCGTTTGTGGGAATTGAGGACAAGTTCGGTGAGGGTGAGATAATTGTTTTCCCAAATCTGTATGAGAAAGTTGGCGCTAAGCTGGTTCAGGACGCAGTGATTCGAGTTTCTGGTAAAAATTCAGCTCGAGATCGTGACGGAAATTTGGGCAATGAAAGTAAACTAATTGCCGACGATATTATTGTGATTACGGATAACGATATCAATGGCTATGAGTCTACTGGTCGTAAAATGGATGCACCAAAAATTAGCTCTGCTGTAAAAAAAGAGCGCCGTGAAGCTTATCGTAATCAGAAAAATGGGGCTTCTCCGAAGTCTGCCGTAAAGAATGACGCCGCCAAACCGCAGCCAAAAACTCATTCGGCGCCTGTTAATGTTGCGCCAGAAATTCCCGCTTCAAAGTTATTTGTGTATATTAAAGATCCGAATGACCATTCGCGATTAGTGAAAATGAAGTCTGTTTGCGGCGAGAATGCTGGCACGACTGACGTGGTTTTGGTACTGGGCGAGAAAGAAAAATCAGCCATGCGCCTGCCGTTTAAGGTGGACGCTAATGACAATTTATTAAGCCAATTAAAAAACACCCTGGGTGAAGAGTGTGTAGTTCTAAAGTGATAGTTAGCCCGCTGACAGAGGCCTCAGCCGGAGCTGGTTGCTCTACGGCGGGCTAACTAATCATCTGTCAGCGGGACTTGTCCCGCATTTTGTTGTGCTCTTCGGCGCAGCCTCTATAGTAAAGGGTTGCGTAGGTCAAGGCTACCGCACAGTACCACATGAGTATCAGCACCGTGTGGTACTGTGGGCGTAGTGGTGCTTCTGCTGCCATATAGTATGCGAAGAACGCAGTCAGCCATGTCGCTGAAGCGATGGCTAGCGTGTGTATCTTCAGACTAACGCCCGAAGGCGACACGTATCCATACCACGCGATGTACATAGTACACATGATTGTAAGAATGAGCGCAATGTCAAATGACATCTTCTTATTCCTTCCAAGTAGGGGACTACTTTCTCCGGGGGATTCCAGAGAAAGCTCATACAAATATAACACATATGTTTAATAAAGTCAATAAGTAGACTTGAGGGATTTATTTATGTGTTGTTGAGATTATTTCGTTCTCGGGAAAATCAGTCCGAATAGCGCAATTCCCGTTGCGACCGACACGTTGAATGATTCTTTTTGACCGAACATCGGGATTTCTACGGTGAAGTCGCAATTGCCCAAAAGTTCTGGCGTGATTCCGTGGACTTCTTCTCCGAGTAGCAGCGCAAATTTTTCAGGCGGCTGAAATTCTGGCAACATCACGCTGTCTTTTGATTGCTCCAGCGCGATAATTGGCAAGTTTTCTGTTTGCTGATTTTCTTTAATCCAATCGTTAATATCTTCGTAAAACTCAAACGGCACCAAACTTTCCGCGCCCAAAGCAGTTTTATGAATTTGGCTGGTGATTTTTTCGCGAATGTGTGGCAGGCGAGGATCTTCAGATCGAATTTCTCCATCGACAAGCGCACAAACAGGCGCCTTGCTACATAAACTCAATTCTGGATACGGCGTGTAGCCGCTAAGAATAATCTTTTTTATACCAAATCCTTCGGCTGTGCGAAAAATTGCCCCAACATTATGTGTTGAGCGAATATTGTGAACTAACAGAGTAATTTCTGGATTCATATCACTATTATATCACTCGTCAAACCGTAAGCTTTTTGGTATAATTTTCATATGGACGAAGATAAAATTCAGGCGCGACGCCGTGAGCAAGATGAGGAAGCTACTCGTCGTCGAGCGTCAATTTTAGGACTTCAATATCTTGATGGGCGGGAATTTGAAGAAACTTTACCTTTGCTTAAGAATGTTTTGACGATAGAAGAAATGTATAAGGGTCGGCTGGTTCCGCTGGCTTTTAATGAGGAGGATCAATCTTATCGATTTGGCGTTACATCGCAAACTTCTGAGTCGTTGATGAAGAAAATGCAAAGCCAATATGTTGAAAACGGCAAGCGAATCTTCTTTTTCTTAATTTCTGGTTCGGCGTTTCGGTCAATTATGCTTAGGTTTGATCCGCCAAAAAAGGTGATTTATGATAACATCGAGATTGCAAAGGAAGGTGATAGCGATACTCTGGCGCAGGTTACTCAGACTTTGGCTTCTGTGGGTACGAATGACGTGTTTAATTATTTGATTGACCAAGCGGATCTGTTGGGTGCGTCGGATATTCATATTGAGAACCAGCGTGAGTCGATTCGAATTCGGATGCGTGTTGACGGAGCTTTGCACACGGTGGCGGAGCTTAGCAGGGATAGATATCGAGTGATTATGGCGACTTTGGCGTCGCGTGCGAATATTTCTACCGCTTCCAGAGAGCCTCAATCTGGGCATATGCAGCAGGAAATTCATAGAGATGGCGCATCGCACGTGCTGAATTTGCGTGTGGAGGCTGTGATGACGGTGTATGGCTTAGACTTGGTGCTTCGATTGTTCAATTTCGATGAGTCAATGTTGAACTTGGATCTTTTGAATATTTCAAAGAAAGAGCGCGAGCAAATTGATGAAGTTATTTCTCATCCGCGTGGGATGCTGTTGATGGTTGGTCCTACTGGTTCGGGAAAATCTACGACGTTATATAGCATTCTTAATGCTCTTAATACGCCAGATAGAAAGATTATTACACTGGAAGATCCTGTAGAAAATACGATTCCTGGGATTGCTCAGATTCCAATTGATACGACAAATGGACAGAGGTTTGCTGATGGTTTGCGCAGTGTTTTGCGTCTTGACCCAGACGTGGTGATGGTTGGTGAGATTCGCGACAATGAAACTGCGAAGACTGCAATTCAGGCGTCAATTACGGGACACTTGGTGTTGTCTAGCTTTCACGCCAATTCGACTGCGGCGGCGTTTAGTCGTATGATCGATATGATTGGGCAAAATCCGATTTTTAGCTCAGCGGTTCGGCTGGTGATTGCTCAGCGACTAGTGAGGAGATTGTGGGATGATAGCAAGGAAGAATATGAGCCAGATGAGGCGACTCGCAAGTGGGTGAAAGAGGTTTTGAAAGATTTGCCGGAGAATGTTGATTGCCCAGATTTGGATACGTTTAAGCTTTGGCGTGCGGTGCCGACAGACGACGTGCCGTTCGGCTACAAGGGGCGAATTCCAGTAATGGAGCAACTGGTCGTGAGTGAAAATATTCAGAAATTCTTGCGCGGCGATGTTGAGGATGTTCATACGGAAGCGATTGAGAAGGCTGCAAAAGAAGATGGCATGGTGACGTTGCTTCAGGCTGGCGTGTTGGCGGCTCTTCGTGGCGAAACAACACTAGAAGAAGTTAACAGAGTAATATAATTGACTTTATAGCCATAAACTGATAAGATATTAGTTTATGAGCGAAAGACAACGAGATGGTTATGTTGTTAAAGATCAACTATCTCATACAGAGGATCTTAATAAAAACTACATAAGTCAAATTATAGATTATGTAAAGTCTATTATTAAGCATGTACCGTTTCTTGTTGAAGGTGAGGAGTTGCGCGGTGAATATCAAGAATCTTATGGGAAGGTTCTTGGGTTGTTTCAGCAAATTGAGGAGGAGTATAACAAGCTTCCAGATTGCATAGAGATAGATTTTGATATAGAGGAAGTCAAAGAATCATTAAGAAGTATATTTAATGGAACATACGAGAAATTTATAAGGGAAAATCTTAGTGTAGTTTTTCCCGAAAAGCTGGCGGAAGTGAATATTCCAGAATTTTGCCAAGCTGAAGAGTATGTGATTCCCGACGTAAGACGATGGCAGCACGCTAATAAAATAATTAGTCCTGAACTTGCAGATCGTGAATATATGCGCTTTATCGCAGAGACAAGGGAGGCTGTGACTAAGAGCCTTACTAAGGATGGGGCTTTTGGTTTACCTGATGATTTTACAATTACTAAACCTAAATATATCCCAGGTAATGATGACAAGATGAAGTTAAGTAGTTTTCTGGAAGACTTTAAGTGTCGGAAACTTAAGGAGGTTGAAGATGAGGAATGTAATGGTATTAATCCTGAGGGTGATTTAAAATTCGCCAACAGAGTTCTTGAGTTTATAAAATCCATAAAATTGCCAAGCAAAGAGGAACTAGCCAAGCAGTATAAAGACGCGACAATTAAGGAAAACAGTCCAGTGGCTCGTAGTCTTGCTGAATCTATGGCTAAAGAGCATCTGAGTGGGGCTTTAGACAACGCCCTGAGGATGCTTTCGGAGAAATTGAATAGCTATGAAGCGGCACCTAAAATCGCCGCTGAATCTTTGAATAAGGCGAAGAAGAGAAAGAAGCAATCACGCCATGATAATCGCGAGGTGAGCGATCAGGATCTTCAGGCTACTGAGGTTAACTTGAAGGTCGGGGATTATATAGAGCTTAGTCACGAAACATTTCCGTGGTTAGATGATGAAATGGCTAAGGTTTTATATATTAAGAGAAGCGGTAATGGCGTTACGGTAGTAGTCGATACTCGCACTGAAGCAGCCAAGAGAATTGAACATAGAATGTCTGGCTATGAGACCAAGAAAAAGCAGAAGAGTATTTTGCCCAGTCTTTATAATAAATTAAAATTAGCGGCAGAAATTGTTGCAACGTCAGATTCTGGATTACGTGATTCTTGGACGACCTTAAGGTATCGAGATAAAAATAAGTATCCTTTTAGTATCTTTAGCTGGAAAGCCCAAACATCTGACGCACTAAGGATGTATGTGTCGCACATCGCTGTGGATAAGGTGGATGATGAGTCTGTGAGAAAGATACTAGAAGAGAACGGTGTAACTCATTTATTAATGCTTTTGGGTGCTTGCGACAAAAATAACCAGGAAGAATTATTGCCAGTATTTACTGGGCGGACTAGGCGCATTGAGGCAGCTGACGGTGCCGGTGCTTAGGCTTATCTAATGACATTCGCAACAGCTTTAACAACGCCTTCATCAAATGCGGTTGGGACGACTTTGTCGACGGTTGGGTTTTCGACCAGGTTGGCTAGCGCTTCAGCGGCCGCCAATTTGTGCTGATCGGTGATTTTCTTAACTCCGTGATCTAATGCGCCGCGGAAAATTCCAGGGAAGGCCAGGGAGTTGTTGACCTGATTTGGGAAGTCGCTACGACCAGTACCGATGATTGCGACGCCGGCTTGTTTGGCGACATCTGGCATAATCTCTGGAACAGGATTTGCTAGTGCGAATACGATTGGATCTTTCGCCATTTTTTGGACTAATTCTGGAGTGAGAAGTCCTGCGCGCGATACGCCAATGAACACGTCTGCGTCAGTGACGGCGTCTTCGATTGAGCCGGATTGTGATGCGTCGACATATTCCAATAGCGCGGTTTTTTCAGTGTTCAAATCTGTGCGTGATTTTCCGACAATTCCTCGGCTATCCACCGCTACGATGTTTTTTGCTCCGTAAAGATTTAACAATTTGATGATTGCTGTGCCAGCTGCGCCCGCGCCGATGACTACGAATTTGCAATCTGCCAGGTTTCGTCCTGTCAATTTGGCGGCGTTAATTAAGCCCGCCAACACAACGACAGCTGTGCCGTGTTGATCGTCGTGGAAGACTGGAATATCTAATTCTGCCTTCAATCGCTCTTCAATTTCAAAGCATTTTGGTGCGGCGATGTCTTCGAGGTTGATGGCGCCGAAACTTGGCGCAATGGCTTTAACTGTGGCAATGATTTCTTCTGGCTCGTGAACGTCTAATACAATTGGCACGGCGTCGACATCGGCAAAATGCTTAAATAGCAAAGCTTTTCCTTCCATAACTGGCATGGCGGCTTTTGGTCCCAAATTGCCTAAGCCCAAAATTGCTGAGCCGTCTGAGATTACGGCGACTAGATTGTTTGTCCAAGTGTATTTTGGTAAATCGGCTGGATTTTCGGCAATTGCTTGGCTGACTGCGCCGACGCCAGGGCTGTAATAGGCGCTAAGTTTGTCGCGATTAAGCTCTTCTTTATCTCTGAGGCTAGTCGTAATTTTACCTTTGTATTTTTCGTGTAGTTCGAGTGCTAATTTATTGTAATCCATAACTATATTATACTCCAATTTTATTTAATTGATATTTCTTTAGATTTGTGTTATTATCTTATGTAATTGTACGAGAGTTAAATATTCGAGTCTTGTTTGACGTGGAGCCGCAGAGGTACAACTGCGTGGCCAGTCGGAGCGAGTTCGGAAGATAGGAAAAAAATTATGAGTTTTGAGTTAATCAACAAAATCAACCAAGCACAAAAAAAGCAAGCAGTTGTCGATGCTCGCAGTGGTGACACAGTTCGCGTTTACCAGAAAATTAAGGAAGGCAACAAAGAGCGTATTCAGATGTTCGAGGGTGTTGTTATCCGTACCGACAATAAAAAATCACACACATCACGCATTACGGTTCGAAAGATCGCTTCAGGCGTTGGCGTTGAAAAGTCATTTTTGATGCACAGTCCACTGATTGAGAAGATTGAGATTGTTCGCCGTGCCAAGGTTCGCCGCAAGTTCTTAAGCTTCCTTCGCCAGCGTAGCGGTAAGTCAGCTCGCTTGACGGCTAAGAATTTCGATCGCGCTGCTGTTAATGACATTCATGACGCTAAGGCAGAAGCGGAAGCTGAACGCTTGAAGGAAGAGGCTGCTCAGGCTGCTGCTGCAAAACAGGCTGAAAAAGATGCCGCTCAGGCTGAACTTGACGCTAAGGCTGCTGAAGTTGCAGCTCGCCATAAAGACGCGTAATTGTCAATTGGTTAATCATTAAAACCGTCTCTTAATCTGAGGCGGTTTTCTCATGTTATAATCTCAATATGGCAATATTTCATTATATATCCATCCTTGTTCCGACGACTTTGGCTGTGGCGACGCCTTACGCTTTGAGAAGAAATGGCTTTGATAATGAGAAAAAATATCGCTGGCTACTTTACGCAGCGTGCCTGTTGTTTTTCGTATCTTGGTATTTGCCGTCGCCGTTAATTGACGGGCAGGACACTAGTTTTACGACTCACTTTGTGGGCGGTGGGCTATTTATGGGGCTATTCTGGGCGTATTTGGTTTCGTCGATGAAATGGCGGGCGCATTGGCTGGTGATGGCGTTTTCAGTCTTCGCTTTAGTTTCGGCGTTGGGCTGCATTAACGAATTGGCGGAATTATTTATGGTCAAAGTGGGCTTGGCGAGCATAAAATTGGACGACACGAATTGGGATATTTTGGCGAATACATTAGGCGCGACAACAATTTGGATTGGCTGGATTATTGCGGATTTTATGACGAAAAAGGGAAGATTGTCGGGTGATTCTGGGAATTGATGAAGTCGGGCGCGGCGCGTGGGCTGGACCGTTGGTGATTGGCGCGGTGGTTTTGGGTGGCGCTGAAATTGAAGGGCTTGATGATAGTAAAAAATTGACCAAAAAACGACGTGAGTTGCTTGATGAGGAAATTCGCGAGCAAGCATCGGCTTGGGCGTTGGGCTGGGTTTCTGCTGAGGAGCTGGATGAAATAGGGATGAGCGAGGCGCTTAAACTGGCGACGCGGCGCGCAGTCAAAGAAATTCAAGCGAAATGTCAGAAAAATGGCTCGAAGTTTGATGAGATTATTATCGATGGGACGGTCAATTTTTTGGCGGGTACACCGCTAGAAAAGTACGTAACAATTATAGCGAAAGCCGACGGTCTGATTCCGAGCGTTTCGGCGGCGTCGATTATTGCTAAGGTGGCTCGCGATAAATTTATGGCGGAGCAGGATAATATTTATCCGGGATATGATTTTTCTTCACACGTTGGCTATGGCGTAGCGAAGCACCGAGCAGCTATTGATAATATGGGCGTAACTCCGCTACATCGGCTGAGTTTTGCGCCGTTGGCTAAATATGCTAGTACTGGGGCGAATTCGCAAAATGCGTCTGCCGATAAAAAATCTAAAAACCAGCAAAAAGACACGACACGTCAAATTGGTGATAAAGGTGAGCAAGCGGCGGCGGATTGGTTGGTGGCTGATGGTCATGAAATCATAGAGCGGAATTGGCGGACGCGATATTGTGAAATTGATATTGTTAGTAAAAAAGATAATGTTTTATATTTTACAGAGGTCAAATATCGTAAAAATGACAATTTCGGCGATGGCTTGGCGGCGATTACAAATAAAAAACAGCAACAAATGCGCTTTTCTGCGGAGATGTTCATTGCCAAAAACGCGCAATATGAAAGCTGTGATATGCAAATGATGGCAATTTCTGTTGATGGAAATCCGCCCGTAGCTAAAGAGTGTGTGGTGCTGGAATAAAAAAACAGCCCCGAATGAGGACTCTTTAACGTTAAGTGTATTAATCATAGGGAATGTACGACAAGGCAATCGTGGCGAAGAGTAAGTTTGCTTCATCGTACATTCTGCTTGCGAATTAATCCGCAAGCTCAGCAAGCTTTTTGGCGATAGCAAGGTTGCTCGCCTGATACAAGGGAGCTTCCGTTGTGATGAGATCTCTCAGATCATGCAGGAATTTCCAGTACTGGATCCAGTAGCATCCTGGCCAATCAGACATAGACGACTCCTCTTCCGCTATGGATGAGACTGCGCCCAGCATCTCGTTGATCTTTCCTTGTACTGCCTCCAATGACCCTTCCAGGCCATTATGGCAGATAGAGACCAGTAGATCTCGAAGGGCTTCCGAATCCTCCTGGATGTGCGTCTTCTGGAGGTTAGGGTAATCACCCATGATATCGCTGATTCCATTGTTGTAGGTATTCAGCGTGGATACCTTCCCCTTCAGAATTTCCGTATACACGGAGATTGCCTCCGTGTTTTCGGTTAGCATGCTTTCGAGATTTTCTTTCGTGAGCATTGCTCTTTCCTTCCTCTCGTCCCCACTCGGCTGTGGTAAAGCACTTTTCTTCAGTGCAGGATGAGATCCTATCTCTTTTTGATATTTTTTAAAAAAAGAAATAGAAACTCATCCCGCAATGACTGCCTTGTCAAAGTGCGCTTTCGGACAAAACATTTGTTCTATCAACAAAAGCTGTACTCATTTATACCACTAATATAATAAAATGTCAATAGATTTTGTCAAAAACCGCAAAATAATGCGACCAAATTATTTACAACGCGGAAATAACCGCCTCTTTGTCTCGTTTAATCAGCTCAACGCGTGCTGATATTTCGGTAATTCCCAGCTTAATCGTTCTGGCTAGGGCTGGAATGTCCATCATCGGCTCAAAGAATTGTCGGAAATCGTCAAGTTCGTCGGTTGTCAGTAGGGCTGTGGCGGCATAGCGAATAAAATCGTCGTAGCTTTTATCTTCGCCAAATGTATCTTCGACCCACGCCCAGTTCTCCTTTAACCAATTCCAAGCAATCTGGCGGCTTTCTCTGGTCCGAATCAAATACACAAACCAACGACTGGCGTCTTGTGGACGGATAATATTGGAATCTTTAATGTTGGTAAGAATTTTTTCTGCTGTTTCAGGGTTTTTGGTGGAAGTTAGTCCAATTGCAATATCATTCTGCAGGTCATTTGACGGCGTGTTTTTATATGCGGCAAAGAGGTCTTCAATCATCTCTGACGTCTCAAAATGTCTCACGTTTGCGCTGATAATTAAAGCTCGAATTTCTGTCGGCAAGTCTTCCAATTTATTATTGTCAAAACGCGTTTTTGCCTCGTTCAAAACTTCTTCATCTTCGCTATACATCATCAAACTCAAAGCCGTGGTGCGTAGTTCGCGGTCGTCGTCTGATTCTCCGTCTTTTTCATCCCAGCCCAATTCCTCAAATGTGGCGCGCGCAAATTCTCCAGAAATTTTCTTTAATGAATCTCTGGCGGCGTCATTATCATCGACAAACTTCCGCAGTTCCGTCAAAGCACCGGCCGCCATCCCGAAGACTTTTTCGTTGGTTTCGGTTTTTAGCGACAATGCCAATGGAAGTAGTGACGCCGAGTTTTCAAATCCAGCGCGGGCAAGTATTGTCGCGTCTTGTAAGATACAAATCTTATCCAAGGTTGGCAATTCCGTAATGTTCTTTAATAAATATTCGCGAGTGGATTCGTCATATTTGGTGACGAAGTGGGCGCTTAAGCCGCAGTTTAATTGCAATGGCTTTTCAATGAAAACGGTGGTTTCTTTTTGATTCAAGATTTTTACGTCAAGCGGTTGGTTTGCAAATAATGGAATTGGCCATAACGCGTCGGATGGTTGGTGCTCGCCGATGAAGAATCGCTCCTGACTTAAAATCGCCGCGTCGTGACTGCTTGAAACTGATACGACAGGAAGGCCAGGTTGGGAAATCCAAGCGTTCATTAGATTGACGATTGGCTGACCACTCGCCGACTCTAATTCTTGCCATAGGTCATTTCCGACAGTGTTTTTATACGCGAATTTTTCAAAATATGATTTAAGTCCAGCGCGAAACGCTTCTTCGCCGATAAGTTTTCTAACCATAACAAGTAGTCGTCCGCCTTTGGCATAAACAATTGCTGGGTCGAACAAAGTGCTGATTTCGTCTGGGTGATTGACGTCGGCTTGAACTGATTGAACGCCGTCCAAGCTGTCGCGTCTGAGCGCGGCCGTTACTTCATTCGTGGCAAAATCTTCCCACATATGCCAATCCGGCTGGAGCGCGTCAATTGCTACATATTCCATCATATTGGCGAAGCTTTCGTTGAGCCACAAGTCATTCCACCACTGCATGGTAACCAAATTGCCGAACCATTGATGGCTGAGTTCGTGCGCGATAACCGTGGCAATGAAGCGCCTGGATGATTCTGGGGTCAATTCTGGGTCCGCAAGCAAACAACTTTCGCGGTAAGTAATTAATCCCCAGTTTTCCATTGCGCCAGAGGAAAAGTCGGGAAGGGCGACGTGGTCGGATTTTGGCAATGGATATTTGACGCCGAAATATTCGTCATAAAAATCAATTGAACGAGTGGCGATGTCTAGCGCAAAATCTAAGGTATTTTCATTCTGAGCTGGCGTTGCCCAGACGTTGACCTCGACGCCAGATTTGGTGCGAGCGGATTTTTTGTGCAATTCGCCGATGACGAAAGCCAGAAGATAGCTGCTCATTCGTGGGGTTTTCTCGAAAGTTGTTGTGAGTGAATCGCCATTTTCTTCTTCGCTTTTTACGGGCATATTTCCCAAAACTGTTATCCCTGTTCGGGTGACTAGTGTCAAATCATATTCAGCTTTGGCGGCCGGTTCATCAACGCAAGGGAAAACTTCGCGGGCGTGATGTGATTCAAATTGAGTGGCGAAAAGCTGTTTTTTAACGCCGTCGTGGGTGAAGTAACAAGGATACAAGCCGTGCATTGCGTCGGTGATGGTTCCGGAAAAATCGATGCGAATTGTGTGATTTCCGTTTTCAAGGTTCGGCTGGGATAATCTCAATTTGTCAAACTCACCAAATGAAATGTCGGCGGGCTGATTGTCGATTGTGGCTGATTGAATTGTTAAGCCTTTGGAATGTAGCGAAATTGATTCGCTGGTGGAATTGCCAGAAATGCTAACTGTGCCAGAAAATTCTTTTTCCTCGGCGCGTGTTAAATCGAGAGTTAGGTTGTAATGATTTGGTGTGAATGTGTCGAGTAGGCGTGGAACTTTAGTCATAGTTTAATTATAATACAGTCATGAGGGTGAATAAAATACGACGTCGGCAAGTGGTGATTGCGCTGGTAATTTTGATAGTCGGCGTGGCAGTTTGGGCTTCGCGAATTTCACAACCCGAGCCTCAGACAATTCAAACTTCAACGCAACGAGAATTATTTGGTGCTTCGAACGCCAAAGCGGAATTGGAAAAGATAGAAGTTAAAGGACGTGCGCCAAAGACTGGCTATTCCAGAAAGCAATTCGGCAACGGCTGGGGCAAAATTAACGGGTGCTCTGTGCGGGAAGTGATTCTGGTGCGAGATTTGACGGATGAGAAAATTGATGAAAAATGTCGAGTTTTGTCGGGTGTGCTGAATGATCCGTACACTGGTCAAACAATTCAATTTCAGCGCGGCGAAAAAACCAGCTCTAAGGTTCAGATTGATCATGTCGTGGCTTTGAGTGATGCTTGGCAAAAGGGTGCGCAGCAAATTTCTCCAGAGGAGCGAGAGAAATTAGCGAATGATCCGTTAAATCTGTTGGCTGTTGACGGTCCAGCAAATCAAGCCAAAGGCGACGGTGACGCGGCGACTTGGCTGCCGAGTAATAAGCCGTTTCGTTGTCAGTATGTAGCGCGCCAGATAGCAATAAAGCGACGATATCGCTTGTGGGTAACGGAAGCTGAAAAAAGCGCGATGTCGGGAATTCTGGAAAAGTGTGTAGAAGTAAATTGACAAAATGAAAAATTTTTAATACAATGAGAAAGTACTCATCCGGCCGGCAGGTCGGAGTTTTTCGTTTATGGAAGTTTGAGACGGAAAAAGATATAATTAATAAGAAGGAGAATGTAATGGAAGATTTGAATATCAAGCAGTTGACGTTGGCAGTGCGTACGATTGCTGAGGAAAAAAACTTGCCAGAAGAAACAGTTTTGAGCGTGATTGAGCAGGCGATTGCGGCAGCTTGGCGTCGTGATAACGGTACGCGTGATCAGTTGGTTCGCGCTAGCTTGAATATCAATAACGGTACGGCTGTAGTGTCGGTTGTTAAAACTGTTGTTGAAGAAGTTGAGAATGATGCCAATCAAATCGACCTAGAGGAAGCTAAGGAGATAGATCCTGCGGCTGAACTTGGCGGTGAAGTTGTGATGGAAACTCATAATGTGACGACTTTTGGTCGAGTTGCTGCTCAGACCGCTAAGCAAGTGATTTTGCAACGTTTGCGTGAAGCTGAGCGTGAAGTTGTTCTGGCGGAATTTGAGGATAAAATCGGTACGGTTGTTATCGGTACAGTCCAGCGAGTTGAGCCACGCGTTGTGCGAATTGAGCTGGGCAAGGCTGTCGGAATTATGCCTCAGAGCGAGCAAATTCCTGGTGAATATTATGGCGTTGGCCGTCGAATTAAGGTTTATATTAAGGATATTGA
The DNA here is from genome assembly GCA_963516705.1 of uncultured Candidatus Saccharibacteria bacterium. GTDB lineage: Bacteria > Patescibacteriota > Saccharimonadia > Saccharimonadales > Saccharimonadaceae > Nanosynbacter. Next base: position 49,227 of record CAUQBM010000002.1, read on the forward strand.
GCGCGAAGGTCGCGGTCCGCAATTGATTCTTAGCCGCGGCAATGAAGAGTTTGTGCGATTCTTGTTCAATCAAGAAGTTCCAGAGATGGAAACTGGTGCGGTTGAGATTAAGGCGATCGCTCGCGAAGCTGGTCGCCGAACCAAATTGGCGGTTTCTTCAGCGTTACCTGGCGTTGATCCAGTCGGTACGTTTGTTGGTGGTCACGGCGCCCGCGTTCAGGCTGTGATGAATGAAATTGGCGAGCAGGAAAAAATTGACATTATTCCATATGAGGAAGACGCGGCTGGATTTATTGCTAATGCAATGAGCCCAGCAGAGGTTTTGAGTGTGACTGTCAATGAAGATGAGAAGCGTGCGACGGTTTATGTTAGTGAAGACCAGCAGTCAATAGCAATCGGTCGTGCCGGACAGAATGTTCGCTTGGCAAGTCGATTGACTGGCTATGAATTAGATATCGAAGCAAAAGCTCCTGTTAAGACAGAGCCAAAACCTCGAAAGAATATTGAGGATAGCTTGATGAGCGTAGTTGAGGAGGTGGCGGAATAAGCTGCCTTCTGCGAATCGCCGAAAACGAAAGGAGGGCGATATGTCAGAAGATTTTTCTGAATTAGAACCTCGGCTGACGGAAACGGCTCGAGCCAGTTTGGGGCGGGCTGGTTTTCTGGCGCATAATGAGGGGAGTGAATATGTTGGCACGGAGCATATTTTGCTTGGTGTGTTGGCGCAAAATTCGTCGCTGGGTGCGAAGATTTTGGCGGAAAACGGCGTAACTTTGGATCGTGCGGAAATGGCGTTGAATCTGACCGCAAAGCCGCTGGTGATTACGATTGTAAGTAAGGGTTTGAGCGCTGAAGTTGTTGAATTGATAAGAATTGCTTGGCAATTAGCGGTTGAATTTGGGCAGGAAAAAATTGGCACGGAACACATCGTTTATGGAATGTTGCAGCAGCACGAGGCGCGAGCGACTAAATTGCTGCGGGATATGAACGTTGACATTGACAATCTGCGTGGAAGTTTGGAAGATGTGTTTGATAAACAGCAGTTTGAATCTCTGCAGAGCGAGCGTAGTACGGCAAGTAAAAATTCTGGCGATTTGCGAGTTTTGGAGAAATTCGGTGTCGATTTGACAAGGCGCGCCAGCGAAGGATTTTTGGATCCGGTGATTGGTCGAGCGTCGGAAATTCAGCGAATGATCACGATTTTGGGTCGGCGTAGTAAGAATAATCCAGCGCTAATTGGCGAACCTGGCGTCGGTAAAACTGCGGTAGTTGAGGGTTTGGCGCAGAGGATTGCTGATAATAAAGTTCCCGAATTTTTGAAGGGTAAGCGACTTTTTCAACTGGATTTGACGGCGATGATTGCTGGGACGAAATATCGCGGACAATTTGAGGAGCGATTGCAAAAAGTTCTCGCGGTCGCTAAAAAGCATCAAGAAGTTATTTTGTTTATTGACGAGTTGCATCTGTTGGTTGGCGCTGGTTCGGCTGAAGGCTCGATGGACGCGGCGAATGTATTGAAGCCAGCGTTGTCGCGAGGCGAGGTGCGACTGATTGGCGCGACGACGTTTGATGAATATCGAAAACATATCGAAAAAGACGCTGCGTTGTCGCGGCGTTTCCAATCTGTGACTGTCAATGAGCCGTCGCCAGAAGAGGCGGTGGAGATGATGCGAGGATTGAGAGGAAAATTAGCCAAGCATCATCAAGTTCAAATTCCTGACGAAATGTTGACTGAAGCGGTGGATTTGAGCCAGCGTTACGTGACGGAGCGATTTTTGCCAGATAAAGCGATTGACGTGATTGACGAGGCGGCGAGTTTATTGAAGTCTAGCTCGCCAATAAAATTGTCGCGTAAGGATAAGTTAGCTCGCCAAATTAAGCGATTGGCTGGGAAAATTGACGCCGCGGTCGAGGCTGAAAATTACGAAAAGGCCGCAGAGTTTAAGATGCAAATGAGGCAATTGGAGTTGCAAGCCGAAGCACTGAAGGATGAAGTCAGTGATAAGCCGGTATTGACCGATGAATATTTGCGTCAAGCGGTTTCGGCAATGACGAATATTCCGATTGACAGATTATCGTTAAATCAGATGAAAGATTTGATTCGCTTGGAAAAACGACTGAGCCAGAGCGTTCTTGGTCAGAATGAAGCGATTGAGCAGCTGGCGCGCGCGATTCGTCGCAATAAAGCTGGGCTAAGTCGTCAGAGTGGGTCGCTTGGGTCGTTTATCTTTCTGGGTCCGACTGGAGTGGGCAAGACGGAATTGGCACGAGTTCTGGCGCGGGAAGTTTTTGGCGGCGAGGATAGCTTGATCAAGATTGATATGAGCGAGTTTTCTGAGCGTCACACGGCTAGTCGGCTGGTTGGTGCGCCTGCTGGTTATGTTGGCTATGAGGATGGCGGTAAATTGACAGATAAAGTTCGTCGCCGACCGTATAGCGTGGTGTTGTTTGATGAAATTGAAAAGGCGCATCCTGACGTTCTGAATTTGCTTTTGCAGATTTTGGAGGACGGCAAGTTGAGCGATTCTCACGGGCGAACGGTGAGTTTTCGGCAGACGATTATCATCTTGACGAGCAACGTCGGCGCCGAGCAAATGATTCAGGATTCGGAGCTGGGATTTGGCGCGTCTGGGCAGAAAAAGTCGGCTAACGAAACTCGTCACGAGAAAAATTCACGTGCCGCTCTGCGTGAGCTTGAGGAATTTTTGCGTCCAGAATTGATTGGTCGATTTGATAACGTGATTACATTTAAGCCGCTGTCTCGTTCGGTCGTGCGAAAGATTTTTGACAATCTCACGTCTGATTTGGTCAAGGCTGTTGGTCGACATGGAATGACGCTTGATATTACTTCTTCGGCGAAGCGTTGGTTGATTGATCGGGGATTCGACGAGCAGCGCGGTGTGCGAGTTTTAAGACGAACAATTCAGTCGGAGCTGGCGGATCCGCTGAGCGATGTTTTATTGTCCAATAAAGCAAAACCCGGCGACACGCTGGAGGCTAAAATTGATAATGATAAGGTGGTGATTAATGTCAATCGTGCGTAAAATATTCAGCGTCCTCACGCCGATAATTGTACTTTCTGTTGCGGTTTTTGTGATGATGAATCGTCAGCAAATTATTGACGAGATTACGCTGTGGCAATATAAGCCGAGTGCGGAAATTGTCGCTATTGCTGATCGCGTAAAGATGTCGGATGTTGGCAGAAAAATGTTCTATGTTTCTAATCCGCAGATCAAATCGGCGAACGAATTTAACGAAGATTGCCGTCGCGTAGAAAAGGGAAGCGCAATTTTGGGTTGTTACAATCCGTCGTCTAGGGATATTTATATTTATAACGTGACCAATTCCGAGCTTGACGGCGTGAAAGAAGTGACGGCGGCGCATGAGATGTTGCACGCTGCTTGGGAAAGGTTGAGTGAGTCGGAAAAATCTCATTTGAGCGAGCTTTTGGAGCAGGCTTATAATAATGTGAAAAATAAGAAATTGTCCGAGCGGATGGAGTATTATGATCGTGCGCAACCCGGAACGAGAGCTAACGAGTTGCATTCGATTCTGGGGACGGAATTTGCCAATTTGGGCGACGAGCTGGAAGAATATTATCGACGATATTTTACTGATAGATCTGAAGTCGTGAAATTGCACGCGCAATATCAAGAAAAATTTGAGTCCAGGGAAAATGAAGCGCAGAAGTTGAGTGAGTCGTTGAAGGTTCGAAAGGAAAAATTGAACAGAGAATTATCGCAATATTCAACTGATTTAGCGGATTATAATGGTCGCGTGGCGGACTTTAATCGGCGAGCGGGCGTTAGTGGCGGATTTTCGTCACAGAGTGATTTTTATAGTCAACGCCAAGCCTTGAAGGCGGAGCTCTTGGAGTTGAATGAAAGGCGTGCCAATTTGAATTCTGAGATCAATTCTTACAATTCTGATGTTCTGCGACTTAGGGAATTGGGCGTGCAGATTGATGAATTGAATAAAAGTTTGGATAGTTTGGAGGGGGCGAAATAATGGCGAAAGCTCGAAGTCAATTTGTTTGTCAGCAGTGCGGAGCTAGTTTTTCAAAGTGGGCTGGCAGGTGTGAAAATTGCGGGGAATGGAATTCGCTAGTCGAGCAGGTCGTTTCTTCTGGCGGGTCGTCTGTTGTTGATAAATCGGCTGGGCGCGGCAAGGTCTTAAAAACTTCCAGCATTCGCGAAGCCGTCTCTGAGTCTGGGCTAGAAAGATTAAGCACTGGAATTGACGATTTGGACGCTGTTTTGGGTGGCGGTTTTCTGGTTGGCGGCGTGGTGTTGGTGGCGGGTCAGCCAGGAATTGGGAAAAGTACGCTTTTGGCGCAAGTTGCGGCACATATCGACAAGACAAAATCGGTGTTATATGTGAGCGGCGAGGAGTCGGTTTCTCAGGTGAAGCTTCGTGCGGAGCGTTTGGGTGCGGCTGATTCGGAAAAAATGCAGCTCGCCTCCAGTAATAGCGCGGAAGATATTGCGGCGTCGATTCAGCAAGGCGGATATGATCTGGCGATTGTCGATTCGGTTCAGACAATTTCTCTCAGTGAGATTTCCTCGGCTCCTGGGTCTGTCAGTCAAATCACCAACTCATCAAATGTAATTATTCGTGCCGCCAAAGCTTCGGGCACGGCGGTGATTTTGGTTGGTCATGTTACGAAGGAAGGTTCAATTGCTGGTCCGAAAATATTAGAGCATTTGGTGGACGTTGTACTGAATTTTGAGGGCGATCGATATGGCGGTTTTCGAGTTGTTCGGGCGCAGAAGAATCGATATGGTTCGACTAATGAAGCGGCAATTTTTGAGATGGACGAGCAGGGTCTAAGAATCGTGAAGAATCCGTCGGCGGAACTTCTGGCGGAGCGGCAGAATCTGGATGGGTCAATTGTACTGGCGACCATGGAAGGCGCACGTCCTCTTTTGGTGGAAATTCAGGCGCTAGTTAATCCGACGAATTTTGGCTATCCTAAGCGCACGGCGAGTGGTTTTGATCTGAATCGATTAAATCTGTTGGTGGCGGTTTTGGAGAAGCGAACAAAGTTAAAGTTGGCGGACAAAGATATTTATGTCAATGTGGTCGGTGGGCTGAAATTAAATGATCCAGCGGCTGATTTGGCGGTGGCAATGGCGATTGCTAGCGCTAGCGCTGGGCGAAGTCTGGATGAAGGTGCTGTAGTGTTTGGCGAGATTGGTTTGGGCGGCGAGGTTCGCTCGGCGACGAATTGGCAAGCTCGAATTAAGGAGGCGAAGAAGCTGGGTTTCACTTATGCGATTGCGCCAAAAGTTCATAAAGATAAATTTATAAAAGGCGTCAGCGATATGCGACAGGCGCTGATTGACTATTTACAATAGAAAGGGAAAAAATGAAAGATTTTTACGGATTGATAATAATTACGATGCTACTTGGCTTGGCGGCTGAGGTTTATTTCTTGGCGAAACCGCGACGAAATTCGTCAGTGGGCGTGGCACCGATTTTGGTCGACACGTCAGTACTCATGGATGGGCGAGTGACTGAGCTAGCGAAGACTGGATTTTTGCTGGGCAAAATTATTGTGCCGAGGAGTGTATTGACGGAATTGCAATTATTAGCCGACGGCGCAGACCACGATAAGCGTGAAAGGGCGCGATTTGGTATGGATGTCGTGAAGGAGCTCAAGGATATTTTGAAGTCTTCATTCGAGCTTTATGACGATAATATTCGCGTGCCGGAAGGTGTGGATTCTCGCTTGTTGAAATTGGCAAAGGAAATGGATGCGGCAGTGTTGACGCTTGACTATAATTTGAATAAGGTGGCGCAAGTTGACGGCGTTAAGGTTTTGAATATCAATGAGCTGGCGAAAAGTTTGAGGATGAGCTATTTGCCTGGTGACGAGCTGGATTTGGAACTGTCGCAGAAGGGGCAAGATTCTCATCAAGCGGTTGGCTATTTGAAAGATGGAACGATGGTGGTTGTTGAGAACGCCAAGCGCTACATTGGGCAAACGAAGAAGATTGAGATCATCCGAAGCTTGCAGACTGACGCTGGAAAAATGATGTTTGCGAAGCTTGTGGTTGAACAGAAAAAACCTGTAAAGCAGAAGACCAGCGTTCCTAAAAAGCGCACAAATGGTCGCTCAAAAACATCAGCTCAACACGAGGCTGAGCTGATTAATTTGGTGAATAAACAATAGTTTATTTAGTTGACTTGAACGCTGCCAGTTGAAGTGGCGGTGTAATATGCAGAGTCTCTTACGGTTACAGAAACTGTGTGCGATCCTGCCGTATCAAGTTCTACTGTGGCGGTCTGCTTGCCGCTTGAAGTAATTTCTGAACTCTTAATACTCTTTCCATCCACGGTAATTTCGATTGCCGATAAGCCCCAAGTTCCTGCTGTAACGTCGACATTTATCGTATATTTCTTACCGCTGTTGGTGTATGATATTGCTCCAATTTGCGGTTTAGTGTCGTCACACTTGTGGACGTCATCTTCTGCGTTCGCGTCGTAGCCTGAAGGAACGGTAATTGATTCTTTCTTAGTCAAAGGATCAATAATCTTTGTCACTTCAATCTCTTCCTTTGCGCCATCCGGAGTACAGTTTGTTGCCTTTTTCTTAGAGACTTTATCGAAGGTGATTTTCTCTGTAGATTGACTTTGTTTCTTATTCCACCATGATGGGTAGAGCTCACCGTTGACAGTTTGGATTCCGCTTGGTCGCTCATACCATTGACCTGACTTCCATTTGCCTTCCTTAGCGTAAACTTGGGTGTGAGCAAATTCCATAACGCTTCTAATTACTGGCATACCGTAGTTGGAGGCTGATGTACCAATCACGCTAGTGTCGGAGTTTCCGAGCCACATTCCCATGACTAGAGCTGGGCTGTAGTTGATAATCCAGAGGTCTTTTGGCTGTGAACCCTTGTCTGACGTACCAGTCTTTGCAGAGGTTCGAACGCCATTGACGCCCATCCAGCCGTGAAGTCCAGGAGTTCGGTCGGACAAGATGTCATTCACGATGTATGCTGATTGCGAGTCGATAACTTGCTTGCCTTCATCTTTCCATTTTTTCAGAGTTTCACCTTGGCTGTTCTTTACTTCAATCACGCTTGAGACGTCTTTTTGGACTCCCATTCGCGCCAATGTTGAGTAGGCGTTCACCAATTCTGTTTGTTTGGTTCCACATGCGCCAATTGCTGCACCGAGTCCGTAACCGCCGGCATTTTCTTCCTGGCGGCAATAGTTGGTGTCGCCCATTCTGCGAATCCCCTCGACGACAGGCTTAGCGGATCCGTCGCCAACAATGTAAGCGGCTTTAATGGCTGGAACGTTTCGGGATAGAGCTAGCGCTCTTCGAATATTGATGGCACCCATAAACTTATTGTCCCAGTTCCTTAGGGTTGCGCCGTACAGTTTATCAATATTTTCATCGGCTAATACCGTGCCGCTACCGTATGCTTGCTTGCTGTCGTGCTTGTCGAATAATTGAGCAAAGACAAGTGACTTAATTGTGGAACCTGGCTGGATGTAGGAAACCGCGGCGTTGTCCTGACCAAAGCCGGTGTAGTTAAAGTCACGGCTACCAACAAGCGCTACGATTTGTCCAGTCTGAACGTCTTCGACTGTTGCGGCGCCGTTACTAATTCGCACAGAATCTGGTCGACCCGTTGCGAAGAACGATTTCATTTCATTTTCAAGTTTCTCCTGAATTCGCCAGTCGAGGGTGGTTTTAATCGTCAATCCACCGCGTCCAACGACTGATTCGCCAAGCTCTTTACTCAACTGATTGCGAACCATTAATAGGAAGTGAGGAGCCTTAATATTCTCCAAGTGCTCAGTCTGTGGCTTAAGTGTGCTTAATATATCAATCTTTTTAGCTTTTTCAGCCTCGTCCTTGGTGATAACGCCTTGCTCAGCCATGTAATCCAGAACCGTATGTTGTCGGGCAATCAAAGCCTTATTTCCAGCGGTGTTGTATGGATTATAGTAAGTTGGATTCTGTGGAATACCAGCAATTAGCGCCGCTTCCGCCAGCGTCAGATCCTTAGCGTGCTTGCCAAAGTATGTTTGAGCGGCAGACTCTGCGCCGTTACGACGACCGCCGTACGGAGATTCATTCAGGTATAATGACAGAATTTGGTCTTTGCTATACATGCGCTCGACTTCAATTGCGAGGATGATTTCCTTGATCTTTCGAGGAATACCACTAATTGATCGGTCGCCGGCCTCATCTGCGAAGAAGACTTGCTTGACTAGCTGTTGCGTCAGAGTTGATCCACCCTGGACTTGGCGTCGTGAAGCAGTCGAGAGCATTGCGCGTAACATACCGCTAATACTGATGCCGTGGTGATTGTAGAAGTTTCGGTCCTCAATTGCGACAGTGGCTTTTTTCAAATAGTCGCTAATCTGGTCAGACTCGACAACCAATTGATAATTGCCTGTACCTTTATCCTCCCAAAGCAAATTGTCATTGCGGTCGTAATATTTAGTGACAGTCGTTTGAACGCGCTTAGCAAGTTCGCCAGGGCGAATTTTATCGAGGTCTTTGCGGAAGTAAGCGAACATTCCGCCGATAAGTAGCAACATCAACAAGATGCTGACGCCAAGAATTTTCAGCGCCATCAGTCCGCCGCGCTTGGAGAACCAATATTTCGCTAGTCGCTTCGGATGTAATCGATAAAAGAATCGCTTTACGGGATGTTTCGGCAAAGTCGCCAAATATTCCGCTCGTTCGCGCGCGTCCTTATCTTTTTTAGTCTTATGTTTCTGCGCCAAATTGGCATATAAGTTCATCCGTTTTGACGGAGATTTCTTATCGCTTGAGCCGTGTCCGGCGGTGCTTATCGTAGTCTTTTTCTTCACAATTCTATTATATCACGCATATGTTTCGCTTCAATTGTAAAATTGCTATACTAATATATAGAAAAGGAGTGATATGAAATTATCAGAAGAATTACAATGGCGCGGGTTTGTCAATCAAATGACATTCGACGATATTAGCAAGGTTGATACGCCGCGCAAGTTCTATTTCGGCGTTGATCCAAGCGCCGATAGCATGCAGATTGGTAATTTAGCAGCAGCGATGATGGTACGGCTATTTATGGAGTATGGACACGAAGCATATTTGCTGGTGGGTGGGGCTACTGGTATGATTGGCGATCCGGATGGCAGGAAAGACGAGCGTGAAATTCGCAATGCTGATACGGTGGCGCATAACGTGGAGTGCATCTCGGCACAGTACAGGCGTGTTTTTGAGGGGCGTGATTTTCATCTGGTTAACAATGCTGATTGGTTCCGTAATATAAACTACATTGATTTCTTATATAAAGTCGGCAAGTATATGTCAATGACACAGCTGCTTGATCGCGAGTTTGTCCAATCGCGCATCGGCGAGGGCGGCAGCGGTATTAGTTATGCTGAGTTTAGCTACTCATTAATGCAGGGCTATGACTTCTTGCACTTATTCCGAGAGCACGGTGTTACGCTACAGGTGTGCGGCGCTGATCAGTGGGGAAACTCGACGACTGGCGTTAGCCTTATCCGCAAGCTAGAGGGCAGCGAAGCGCACGTTTACTCAGTGCCGTTGGTCATCAATAAAGCAACTGGCCGTAAGTTTGGCAAGTCTGAGGGCGGTGCAATTTGGCTTGATGAAAATAAAACCAGCGTTTACAAATTCTATCAATTCTGGCTGAACGTCGATGACGATGGTGTGATTGACTATATGAAGATGTACACTACGCTAGACCGCGATACAATTGAGGCTATTGCCGAAAATCACGCTGTCAATCCAGGTGCGCGTTCGGCGCAGAAGGTTTTGGCTCGCGAAGTTACTGACATTGTTCACGGTAGTGCGCGTCGTGAATCTGTTGAGCGCGTAACTGAAGTTTTGTTTGGTGGCGGCGATTTTAAGAAATTGTCGGACAATGATTTAGGCGCTTTGGCTGAGGAAATTCCTTGCGTTGATGCTGGAATTGATGTGATTGAAGCGCTGGTAGAATCTGGGGCGGTTAGCTCTAATGGCGAAGCAAAGCGATTGTTAAAATCTGGAGCCATTAGTCTAAACGGCGAAAAGCTTGCCGAAAATAAAGTCGTCAATGACACGTCGTTATTAAAGAAGGGTAAAAACACGTTCGTATTAATTATGGAAGGGGGCGAATAATGAAGAAAATTATCGGTTTTGACTTGGATGATACGCTAGCAATTACAAAATCGCCAATTAGTGATCGTATGGCGGGGGTTCTTAGTCGATTGCTTGAGAATTATGACGTTTGCGTGATTACTGGCGGCACGTTTCAACAGATAAAGAAGCAGGTGATTGATAGATTGAATGTTACTCCAGAGTTACTTCAGAAGTTCCACGCGATGCCGACTTGCGGAACTCGATATTATCGATTTGATGCCGCTGATGATGAATGGAAAATTCAATATGCGAACGATTTGTCTGACGAGCAAAAAACTCAGATAACTGCGGCGTTGGAAGAAGTTGCAAAGGAAATGGGCATTTGGTGCGAGAATCCTGCGGGTGAAATAATTGAAGATCGACATAGTCAGATTACTATGTCGGCTTTGGGTCAGCAAGCTACACCTGAAGATAAATATGCGTGGGCTGAAAAATATAAGGATGTCCGTCCGATATATCGCGACAAGGTAGCGGAGAAGCTGCCTGGGCTCGAGGTGCGAATTGGTGGTACGACCAGTACTGACATCACGCTTCCGGGAATTGATAAGGCTTATGGAATTGGCAGATTGCTTGAACTGAATGGCTGGTCGAAAGAAGAAACGCTGTTCTTTGGCGATAAAATTGAAAAAGGCGGTAATGATTTTCCAGTGAAGCAAATGGGTGTAGATTCAATCGGCGTGAGAGGCTGGAAAGATACGGCTTACGCCCTGGAAGGCATCAACGCCGTTTCGTAGATGAAATTAACAACTCCTCTTGAGCAAATTAAAGGCGTCGGGCCGAAAACTGCTCAGGCTCTAACAGTGGCCGGTCTTACGACGGTTTCTGATGCCCTGAATTTTTTGCCGCGAGCGTATGACGACTATTCGACCGCGGTTAATATCGCAGATCTTCAGCCGGGAAAAGTTACGGTTAAGGCGCGCTGCGAGTCGGTTTCGACGCGTGTTGTTCGGCGTGGACTTAGAATCACGACCGCGGTTTTGGCTGATAAATCGGGCAAAGTTAAGGCGGTTTGGTTCAATCAGCCGTACCGCGAAACGCAATTAAAATCTGATGCAGAATTTATTTTTTCTGGTCAATTTGGTATGCAATATAATCGCTATCAGATCAATAATCCGTCCGTCGAGCTGGCAAAAGAAGTTGCCAAAGCATCGATGGAAAACGCATCTGGAATTCAGCCGGTTTATAAATCGATTAAAAATATCCGCCCAAAAACCGTGCAAGATTTGATGAAAAATATTCGTCCAATTATGGATTTTTTGCCCGAGACTTTGCCGGAAAATATTATTCAGCGCCAAAAATTGGTTAGTCGATCTGAGGCGGTTAAGTTTCTTCACGCGCCAAAAACTCACGAGGAAATTTCCCGTGGTCGTGAGCGCCTGGCGTTTGAGGAGTTGTTCGAGATGATATTGGCGGCACAATTTAATAAGCAAGAACAAACCAGATTAACGGGTTGGAAAATTCCGTTTAATAAGTCGGTCGTGAAGAGTTTTGTCGATCAATTGCCGTTTTCTTTGACGAACGCTCAGCGCCGAGCTGCGTGGCAAATTCTGCAAGATTTGGAGTCTGATCATCCGATGAATCGGTTATTGCAAGGAGATGTTGGCTCGGGAAAAACTGTCGTTGCGGGATTGGTGGCTGCGGAAGTGGCGAAGGCTGGTTTTCAGACGGCAATTATGGCGCCGACGGAGATTTTGGCGCAGCAACACGCGAAGACGCTTGACGAGTTATTGTCGCCATTCGGTGTGTCTGTTGCGCTTCTGACGGGTCACGTGAAAGGTGCGGCGCGCAGTCAATTATTGGACAATTTAGCTAGCGGTAACATTGACGTTGTGGTCGGTACGCACGCGCTAATTCAGGAAAAAGTTGCGTATCATAAATTAGGTTTCGCGGTGATTGACGAACAGCACCGATTTGGCGTGAAGCAACGACAAGCTTTGTTAGAAAAGTCTGATTTTATGCCGCATCTTTTAAGCATGACTGCCACACCAATTCCACGCAGCCTGGCGCTGACATTGTACGGAGAATTGGACATTTCCATTCTGGATGAGTTGCCTTCTGGTCGTCAGCCGATTCAGACTAAGATTTGGTCGCCGGCATCAGCTCCGAAGCTTTATGAATCGATTGAAAATGAGCTAGCCAAAGGTCGTCAAGCTTACGTTATTTGTCCGTTGATTGATGATAATCCAGATAATGATAAAAAATCGGTGGAGGCGGAATATAATAAATTGTCTAAGACTATTTTCAGCCATCGTCGAGTTGGGTTGTTGCACGGAAAGCTTCCTGTCGAAGAAAAAGCTGAAGTGATGCAGAAATTTGCGGACGGCGAGCTGGATATGCTAGTCAGTACGACTGTGGTGGAGGTTGGTGTGAATGTGCCGAATGCGACAGTGATGCTGATTGAGAATGCGGACAATTTTGGGTTGAGTCAATTGCATCAATTGCGCGGACGAGTTGGACGCGGGAAACATCAGAGTTTTTGCCATTTGATGATGAGTGGCCACGACAAGCCGAGTCAACGACTTCGGGAGATTGAGAAATCTCAGGATGGATTTTATCTGGCGGAGGTTGATTTGAAATTGCGTGGACCTGGCGAGATTTACGGAAAAATGCAGCACGGGGATTTGAACTTGAAAATTGCCTCGCTGGCGGATACGGCGCTAATTGCTCGCGCTCAAGTCGAAGCCGAACGCTTTGTCAAAGAGGGGCAAGATTTGCTACAATATAATCATCTGGCGCACGCCGTCAGTCGCTATCAGCGATTAACTGTTTTAAATTAATATGTATGCAGGAACAACAATTAGGGATGGCTCTGGTCGATTTATTGGCGTCCACCAAAAAATAGATCGAGTCGCAAGGAGAAATATAAAACCAATTCTTCCTGATTGGTGTGATTTTCCTGATATTAAAAACATTCTTCATTTTGAGGGCAAGAATGGTCCTGATGGCGTCAAGCGAAAGAGTCCGGCCGTGGACGAGCCGTGGCATTTTATAAATCCGGACGATCCGAATGATACTGCGCTCTTGGAGATGATTGACGGACATATTGGCAATTTAGTCGAGGCGCTACGAACAAATAATTCCGAGCGAGCAGCGTTTGAGGCGGCTTGGATGGCACACGCGATTACCGACGGTTTGACTCCAGCGCATCATTTTCCTCTGGAACAAGCTATGGCGGAACTTCGCGGTGGTGAAGGGTTGGAGACGCGAACTTCAATTTTGAAGAAAAATCTCATGAAGGGCGACAATGGAATTGAACTGATTAAGAACAACTGGAAATTCTGGGGCGCCAAAGGTATGATGACGACGCACGTGGCGTTTGAGGCTGGCGTAGCTAGCGTGGTGGCGTATCCGCGTTTTAAGGACGCAATTCCGAGTGACGATGAGATATTGCAAGTGAAAAATCACGGCTATCGTGAGTATTATTTGGACCAAGTTCACGCCGTGGCATCGATGAAAATGTACGACAATTTTAGCAAGAGCGGTTGGACGACGAACCTTGCTTGGCAGACAAATCACGAGCTAATGCCGATTATTATAAAGTCGGTGATGTTGGGTTGGCTGGCGTCTGTCTGGAAGCTCGAGGCGGAAAAAGGTGAGAGTTAGGATTATCTCTGGCGAATTTGGCGGACGATTCATAAAAACCCCGCCAGGCTCAACGACGCATCCTATGGGCGAGCGAGTACGTTCAGCTATGTTCAATTCTTTGGGTGAATCAATACGCGGCGCGCGGGTTTTGGACGCTTTTGCGGGATCTGGTGCTGTTGGGCTAGAGGCGTTAAGTCGCGGCGCAGAGTCGGCGGTTTTCGTGGAGCGAGATCGAGTCGCTCAGCGAGTAATTGCTGAAAACATAAGCATTTTGGGTGTCGAAGAAAAATCTATTGTAATAAAAACAACGATAGTAAATTGGCTAGAAAGTGCGAGTTCAACAGGGGAGTTCGATATTATTTTTGCCGATCCGCCATACCATAATCCACAGTTTTCCACAGTTTCTAGGCTAATGAGACTACTCAAACCGGGTGGAACTATGATATTATCACATCCAGGAATAGGTGAGGTGCCGGTTCAAGACAAAACTGTTGTGGTGGACAGTCGTAGTTATGGGGAGGCGCACCTCACCAAGTTCCTACGATTGAAATAAGTTTGATGAGCGTTCTGATAAATATCAGAGCGTTTTTAATAGAAAAAAGTAGGTAAATTATGAATGAATTTATTTTAGTAGCAATAAAATTATTGATCGGATTTTTTGCGCTGACGATAATAATTAACATTACGGGAAAAGGCAATTTGGCGCCATCTTCCGCTAGCGATCAAGTTCAGAATTACGTACTTGGTGGTATTATTGGCGGCGTTATTTATAACAACGATATTAAGATTTTGGACTATGTTGGGATTTTGTGTATATGGTGCGTGCTGGTGCTTACGCTGAAGTGGATAAAGAAACATAGTGTTAAGGCTAAGCAGCTGATTGATGGGAAGGCTTTGATAATTATAGACAATGGAAAGATAAATATCGAAAACTGCGAGAAGGTCGGCTTAAGTGCTCATGATGTTTCTTTCAAGCTTCGAACTCATAATATTTACTCAACGAAAGATGTGAAAAGAGCTGTTGTCGAACAAGACGGCGAGCTTATTATTTCGCACAAAGGCGAGGAAAATCCGAAATTCCCGTTAATAACGGACGGTCAATTGCAATCTGATATTTTGGAAGTAATCGGAAAAGATGAAAAGTGGCTGCTTGGCGAGCTTAAAAAACGAGGCTTGGAATCCTACGGAGATGTATTTTTAGGCGAGTATGTCGACGGTGATTTGATTCTGACTGCTTATAATTAAAGGTGAATTAACTGGGCGAGATGAAAAACGTCGTTGTTTGATAGTGTTGTGAAGTTAACTCTACCACTACATCTGGTGGTGTCGTATAATGGTTTATAGACAAAGTAAAAAGAGGAGGAATGTAGAAAATGCCGTGTATTGATTATTTGCCAAGTGGAACAAACACAAATTCGCAACGAGTAATATTGAACGATGGTCTAGATGGCTTCGGCACTTATAGGGAGGTCAGCAAGGTTGGTGACGAGGAGTTAGAGAACGATACGACAGAATCTAGCCAAAACAGTGATGATTGCTATCTAGACTTAGAAGCTCTCACCGAGGCTGCTAATGACAAGGAAATTAAAGAGAATATGGCTAGGTTGGCGACTGAATGCGCGGGTCGCTATCCCATAGAGGAGTGCGATACTGAAGATGGAACCTTATTCTAGTTGAGTGTTTTTATTACTGGACAATAAGTAAAACTCCGCAATATCCTGGAATTATCATTTGGAGATTTTCTGCGGTAATTAAATCGACAGAGTGAGTTGAGGCAATGATCTTGGCGTTTTCTGGAGTGGAAAAGCTTTGTTTCTCGTCTGCGAAATTGATGAAAATATAAGCACGTTGACCAGCCAGCTCTTTTTTTAACCCGAGAATAAAGCCGTTTCTAGTGTTTTGCACGATGTTCAAATCGCCATTTTTAAGAACCGGGAGAGTTTGGCGTAATTTTAGTAGCTTTCGGTGCATATTAAGTAGAGAATCGTTTGCGATTTTTTCGCTATCAACGTTAATCTTCGTGTGATTGTCATTAATAGGAAGCCAAGGTTTTGCACTTGAAAAGCCCGCAAATTGCGAATCATTCCATTGCATTGGCGTGCGTTCCAAGTCTCGGCTATCAACAACAGAATTGGCGGGGCTAAAATTATCTTGAATGTCATCAGCGGTCAATTCTCCATTCGTCATGCCAATTTCATCGCCGTAATACACCACGCTAATTCCTGGAGTGAGGAGATTTAAGAAGCTGAGGGCGCGGGCGCGTTCTTCGCCCAATCTGGAGGCGATTCGTGGCTGGTCATGATTTCCGATGCAGAAAAATGGCGTGGTTGAGCTTGCTGATTGTAGATAATTCTCAATTTTTTTCTCAATATTTTTAGCATGCCATTCGTTGTCACGATATTCCATAAAAAACGCCGAGGCTTTTGGGTGGACTGTCAGGATTTGGCTGTATTGATGATAAATATCACCCAGCTTATCGTCGGGATAAAATTCAAACACCATTTGCTTGTCGTCATATTCGTCGCAGACTGACGTCAATTCTCGTAAATATTTCTGAAAATGCGGTCCCATTTTACATTGATCGTGGATAAACGCTCCGTAATCGTTTGGATTGCCATAAAAATCAGGGTTCGGAGAGTCGTCTTTGAGATCAGGGTCTTTGGAAATTCCCCAAATTGCATCGACGCGCATTCCATCAACGCCCACATTAAACCAAAATCGCACTATGTTCTTCATTTCAGCACGCACGGCGGGATTATCCCAATTCAGATCTGGCTGCGTTTTCAGGAACGAATGCAGGTAAAATTGCCCAGTGTGCTCATCAAATTCCCACGAACTGCCGCCAGACAAACTTCGCCAATTGTTAGGCTCGCTATTATCTTTTCCGTCGCTCCAAACATAGTAATCACGCTTGGGGTTATCACGCGAAGATCTGGATTCTTGAAACCACGGATGTTGGTCTGAGGTGTGGCAGGGAACGAGGTCGATCATAACTTTAATGTCGAGATCATGGGCTTTTTTAAGAAGCGCCTGAAAATCGTGCATTTTTCCGAAAGTCGGATCAATTGCTCGATAATTTGCGATATCATAGCCAAAGTCGGTCAGCGGCGATACGAAGAATGGGGAAATCCAAATCGAATCGATGCCCAGCCATGATAAATAATCTAGCTTCTCGGTAATGCCGTTCAAATCGCCAATTCCATCGCCATTCGTATCTAGAAAACTGCGCGGATAAATTTGATAAAGAGAGGCGACATCTTGCCAAGTTTTCATGATTTAAGTATAAGCGAGATGATAGGGAAAATCAAAACAAATAAATTACATGTGATGATAATAATGAGTCAATGCGTGACCTTTGCCTCGGCGTAACAAATATAGATTGACGGGATATGATACGGCAAACGCGGCGAGCATACAAATTAGCCGGCTAACCCAATAAATCGGATGAGTTAAGTTCTTATCCATGGCGCCCGGAATGATTAGCATGATTATGTTGTCTACGACGGTCATTGACAGTATGGACAATGTGTCGGCGGCGAAAACTAACTTTAAGGATTTTATGAGCGATAATTTGGCGCGTACTAATGGTGTGATTGATGCGGTGTAGCCGGAGATGAAAGCTAAGACTGACGCTAAAATGACCGTAGCGTGTGGCGCAAATCCAGCGTGCGTGCCGATGGTAACGCCGATCATCTCACCAATCATACATCCCGCCAGACAATGTAAACTTGCCGCTAGCGCCATACGTTTGATTGAATTTTTTGTATTGCAATGATTGTGAGACTCGTGATTCATTATTTTGTCCTTATGTTATTTAATTCATATAGATTGAGTAATTCTTCTATCGCTTTACTTTGTTGAGCTTTGTCATCGGACGCCATTTTATCAGCAATGTGCATGCGGAGATGTCGCTCCAGAATAAGTTTATTAAGCGACGCTAATGACTTTTGTATTGCTAGGCTTTGAGTCAAAACATCCATGCAGTATGCGTCGTCGGTAATTTGTTTCTCGAGTCCGCGCATTTGTCCTAATATGATCTTTGTGCGGTGCAGGGCTCGTCGTTTGATGTCTGCTGTATCCATAAAACAATCATATACCCCCTGGGGGTATTATGTCAAATGTAATTAGCTATCTAGGAGTTGACCGTGTTGAATGACGTAGTTTAGAAAATTTCAAAATGATTATCAATGATTTACTCACGTGTTAGAGATTGGCGATAAATAATGTTATAAATACGAAAAAACCACCCGTTCGGATGGCTAAATATGAAAAAGGTGTTTTCTGGGCAGGGACGACTACTGTTATGACAGTGGAGGTGTTGGTGTTTCGTTTAGGTGGCAAAGCTGCCGCGCTTAAGTATCTTAACCTCCTAGGTTATTGGTAAAACTTAAAGACTAAACCTAGTCAATAAGTCTTTAAACTCTTGTTTTATAATACCTCGCCAGGTAGCAGTTTCACTTGCAGATTTACCCAAATGATCCTTGTGGTAAAGCAGTAAAACACGAACGGTGCGATCATTATGATTTACATATAAAATCGCTCTGTTTCCAGAGTCTTTTGCAGATTGTTTGCGTCCCGCAACGGCAAACTCATGTTTGATAATCCATTCCTTGTTGTCGCCGGTTCGATGAATCGGAGGATTTGTTCTTCTATTAAGCACTAGCTGGTCAATGTGTGCAAACTGCGCCACGAGTGCTCTGCGTGTTACGAGCCATTGATTGCCGTAATCCTTTTTGAACGCTTTGGCGTAGTGGCGTTCGGAGTAATCTTCAAATAGTACACGGTAGTTATCAGTAAACACGGCTCGGCTCTTCCTGGGTAATTAGCTCGTAGGGTATATATTCGTTTTGTCTACATACTTGCCAAGGAAGCTGCGTGTGTGTGAAGTGTACGATTTCTTTTGTATTTGAGTCTTTCCATTTTTGTGCAATTTTATCAATCAAGTCAAGTTCACTAGTCGAGAGATGCTGAGGCGGAGTATCTTGCGCAGATCGCGTGAGATTGAGCCATTGAGCCTCATCGCCAACCTTGAGTGACACTTTACCTTCATCAATAAGCTCATCAACAATACGAAAATACTGGTCGGGTACTGGACCATACTGCAAGCGACGGTACTTCATGCCACTCATCGGCTGCAAATGCTCATAATACCATGCAAAGTCTGCAAGGTAGATAAGTTTTGCGAGTAGCGTCTTCGTTGCGCTTTTGCCTGCGTATTCCGTATAGAGACGTAGCGTTTCCACTATCATTTCGCGGTATTTCTCGTAATTTGGGATTTCTTGTGATAAAAGATCAATGATATCGACACCAAGAAAATCAGCAAGTTTGCCTAGTTCTTCACTGCTCAGTTCACGCTCGCCTTTTTCGGTGGCCACAACACTACTGCGACTCACGTCAATCGCTTTCGCCACATCATCTTGTGATAGTCCGTAGATCGCCCGGAGTTCGCGTAGATTCTTTTCAAGAGTCATTTTGCTTCCTTTCGCTTATATACACAGTATACTACATCGCGCGTAACTATGTCAATATTACGACTATTTGTTTGTATAGTTGACGTATAAGTGTGCAGTTGTGATATAATGAGAATACGAACCAGTAAAACACAAACGGTGGAGCTGTGTGGGCGGGTCGTCAAGGCGGAGGGTATCCGTCCGTAATACAACGTTAGAATAGGAAAAGTACTGGCCTACGGCCAGTACCAGCGTACAAGATTTGCTTCCCTCGTACACTCCTATTCTAGCACAACAACAATGTTGAGCCATATAGAAAGGGGAAAATCATGGCATACAATAATCAATACACTCCGCTTTTGCGAGCACTAACCAAAAAACAATATACAGAACAACAAAAAATTGACGTATGGAATAAGGCACGTATAGTACAAGGCTATAACTCTGCATACGTTCGCGCCGACGCGTGTGGTGCGCTCATTGAATGGGAGCGTTACGGAGACACAACAAGTAGATACGGCTGGGAGATTGACCATATTATGCCCAAATCTCTCGGAGGCACTGATGTCATCACTAACTTGCAACCACTACAATGGCAAAACAATCGTGCAAAAGGTGGTAATCTCTCACTCAACTACTGTGTAGTGAAGGACTACTAGCTATGATTGACTTAACAATCACATCAGACCCAGATAAGGATGGTAACTACAGGCTCCAGTGCCCGCAGTGCCTCATATCGTTCTTTGCGTCTATTGCTAAAGATGACAAAACTGGTGAACTACAGGACATCATCTGCGATAATTGTCATCACGCCGCCGAACCACTGATGTTTATATATACGGCAAACAAAGAGCAGGCCGACGCAATGGTAATGAACTACGCAGAGTGCGAGATGAAGAATATGCTCAAAAAAGCGTTTCGTGGCTCAAAGTACATCAAGATAAAGTAAAATCTATTTGGCAGACACTCGTCGCACTACGGCTTAATTAAACAGGCGTGATGTGGGGCGATTTACGACAATATTTTGGTGGGCGATGATTGCAGATATAGAAGTATTGAATCAGCTATTTTATGTGTAACCATTATGTTTTGTGCGCGAAAATATGGCTCAAGTATCGCAAGCGTTGCACCGGTCGGGAACAACACGGGCAGTATCTGGCTTACAATTCGCTCATCGTCAAAGAGCTTACGGAATGTGCGTAGCGGTAGATCTTTTATCTCTTCGGCAGATTCTTTGGGGCTACTGTCAAAATTCACGTTTGGTAAGTCTGGTATGTCTTGACGCCATTTTTGTAGATTATTCATGATATCAGGCCAAATATGAGATAGGTCGAGTTGATTGAACATGTCTTGGCCATATGATACCGATAAGTGCACACCCCATGATTCTTGCAATTTTTGCAATTCTGGCTGATAGAAATTTCTGTTCTTGACAAGGCTTGGGTCTATGAAGTAGAAAAATCCCCACTTCACATTATCCCCATAAATATCGATAAGTGCTTCGAGTTTCTTTTCGAAGTTGCTAATCTGCCCACGTTTTTTGGTTGAATCATGGTCGTCGCGTACCTTTTGCTCAATGAATAGTACCTTGTCATCTTTGATAAGTAGTTGGTCAATATCAAGCGCGTCACCTTCTTTTGATGTAATCTTTTGCGGTAACGGTTGCCAGCCCTCGTTGATAAAGTATTGCTTGATTGCCACCTCGAACGCATCACCAAAACGGATTTCATTTGACTGTAACAGGTTTTGTAGCAATTTTGCCTCTGGCTTGGTCGGGCGGAATAGCCCCACATATCTATCGGGATACTCGGCGACTTTCTTGAGCAAATCAGGTTTTGACTTTGCAAAGATTTTTTCATCAAAAATTTTCTTGAATTTTTCGTAATCAAGCATGGTTTTTCTCCAAATACTGCTGTCGAATTTCATCAATCAACACATCATTGACATACCAAAATGTCCAGCCATTGCATGATGGCTGATTTTGCAGGGCTGCGCCAACCTTATGAATAGAACCCTCTACATCGCCGCTTTTTAGCGAGCCATTTGCAGTAACAGTCGCCGAGTATTTACCGTCTTTACTTGTGAGCGTTACGCCAGTCTCTATAAGTCCAATATCAACCAGCAAGCCAAAGGCGATGCGCGGTGTTTTTGCCTCTAACTTGCTTGATACCAATGCTTCATTAAGCAGTGTTGTTTTGTCGAGTCGTTGCTTCGCAACTTTAATATAGGTATCGTCACGCTCAATACCGATATATTGCCGTCCTAGTTCTTTTGCGGCAACTGCGGTTGTGCCACTGCCGAGAAATGGGTCAAGCACAATATCGCCAGGCTTTGATGTTGCATTAATGATTCGACGAAGTAGGGCTAGTGGTTTTTGTGTTGAATGTGCTTTTTCTCCATTGAGTTTAGCACGCTCTTTTCCGCTACAAATAGGAATTAGCCAGTCGCTGCGCATTTGTTTATCCTCATTGTATGTCTTCATGATTTTATAATTGAATGTTGGTTTTGACTTCTCGGATTTGCTAGCCCAAATTAGTGTTTCATGTGAATTATTGAAGCGTGTGCCTTTGAAATTTGGCATAGGGTTTGTTTTAATCCATAGAATATCGTTTAAGATCCAATAATCAAGGTCTTGGATAATTTTACCGACACGAAATATATTATGATAGCTGCCAATAACCCAAATTGCACCATTGTCTTTGAGTACTCGACGACATTCTGTGAGCCATTTGACCGTAAAGGAGTCGTAAGCTGTAAAATTATCATACTTATCCCAGTCGTCATTGACCGCGGCTACTTTTGTGTTATTCGGTCTCCATAAATCGCCTTTGAGCTGCAGGTTATAGGGTGGGTCGGCAAAAATTAAATCTACTGATTTGTCTGGTATGGTTTTTAGTATTTCAACGCAGTCACCTTGGATTACGACATTTGTTTCTAGTGATTCTATACTCATGGACGCCTTTGAGTTAGTTGCTATTATGTGAGTATTTATTGTCCGTAATAAAAAACGGACACCTACTCTAGGCGTCCAACCAACAATTGGGATTCAAACCAAATGTCTTTCGAGCAAGTGCCCGTTTTTCCTGGTTTGAATACCAAAAATATTAGGTAATCCCTAAACGTTATATTGTTGGTTGGACTCTTTTATTATAGCACCTTTGTTGTATATTAGCGGGGTATAAATGCGAAAAAACCACCCGTTCGGATGGCTAAATATCTAATTGGTGCGGGATTACAGAATCTACTTAAACTTTTTGAATACATTATGGACTACCCCGGTCCAGCTCCAGTAATAAAAAGACGTACGGCACAGTATAAGCAATCACTATCAATCATTTATTAGGTAAGTATACGCCCATATAACTAATCGCCAAATGCCATTACTAATATAAAGACAATTTTACGGGGGTAATCACCCCCCCGTATGATAGAACACCATTCCGCTGTATAAATGGTAGTTTTATGGGTGCAAAATTACCATACTTTTTAAGCGTGCCAGTAGTGATTAGGACTAATTGTGTAATATATAGCAGGAATCCATAGTGCCATCCACCCAAAACATATATGTTTTATGATGCTATGACCTTTTTGTTCCCGTGTGTGTATATAGTTTTTTTGTTTTTTAGAATTTGATGATTGTTGTGTATTGTTCATAATACCCCCGTTTAGTTATTAAAAAAGGACAGCCACTGCTGGCTGTCTAGACCCACAACGAGGGTTTTATCCCTATTGCTTTTAGCAAATGGCTGCCCATTTTCGGGATAAAATGAGCCCTGTTGTGAATCTAGACATTATCCATTATATCATTTTGATGTAAGATTTGAATTTTGATATAATAGACGATGTAATTAATAAACTACCGCATTTTATGTGGCTACATAGCGGATACGTACCGCGCAAAAAACGGGTAGCATGATTTACACATAAAAATAAGCATACGAGAACAACTCGGCAAAAAAGGGGCTTTTAGCGGACTAACTGAAGTAGCTACTTCAAGGAGTCTCGGATGTCCTCTTTGTCTAACCGAAAAGCTTTCGCCGATGAAAACATATTAAAATTGCTTAATATATTATTCAGGTATATTAATAAGCAAAATGAAAAAATAAATACCACATCAAATAAACAGCGCTATGTAGTCAGTAGAGGAATAAAGATTCTTTTATAATTTCCTATAGCCTAAATTAGCTCTAACAATAGATAAGGGCTTATAATAGGGATTATGCAGAATAGTAACAACTCCACAAGTGTAAAGCTATTACTAAATAAACTTGCAGGTAGCGGTCCTGAAAATAATGAGAGTTCACTTAAGCCCGTACAGTATGGATTATACGCTCGTAAATCTACTACAAGTGAAGACAGGCAAGCTTCATCAATAGAAGACCAAATAAAGGAGTGTGTAGATAAAGTTATTACACCAAATGGCTTAAGTATCAAAAAGATATACAAGGAAAGCTTTTCTGCTAAAATTGCAGATACACGCGATGAATTTAATAAACTTATAGATGATATTGAAAATGGAAGGATAGATGGCTTGATAGCTTGGCATCCTGACCGTCTATCACGAAATATGAAAGAGGCGGGTGTTATTATCGACCTAGTAGACAGGGGTTTAATTAAGGACTTAAGGTTTGCGACATTTACATTTGAAAATAATCCAGCGGGCAAGATGCTGCTTGGCATCACGTTTGTAATGGCTAAACAATACTCTGAGCATCTCTCTGAATCAGTAGACCGTGGTAATAAAAGGGCTATAGAGGATGCTGAATTTATCGGTAAATTTAAGCACGGCTATATACTAGATTCAAATCGCTTTTTCCAACCTGACCCAAAAAACTTTACAAAGGTTAAGCACATGTTTGAACTAGCTTTAAACGGCAAGTCTCAAAAAGATATTAGAGAGTGGATTAATGGGCAATCCTATACTGTTCAAAAGCGTGCAGGAGGTCCTTATCAAAGCCATAAGTGGTCCAAAGATGATGTCTCGAAGACTCTTAAAGACCCGTTTTATGCTGGTGTTTTAAAGTGGGGCAAGCACTACAAAAATTTATTAGAAGAGTATGATTTTCAAAGCGTAATTACTGTCGATGAATATTTAAAAATAAATAAAATTGATAGCTTAGACTCCTCTAAAGTTTACGCCATCAATAAGCCAAAAGGCGGCGAAATATTTGCTAATTTATTTAGGGGTAGAGTTATTTGTGGGGCTTGTAATGAGTCTATGACCTCAATGGTTACGAATAAGCGAAATAAGACAACGGGTGAAAAATATGACTACAGATATTACTATAAATGTGAAAACAGATGTTGCAATTTAAATGGAAAGTCAATTCGTGCAAAAACTATTATTGATACAGTGGAGGTATTCTTTAAAGAATATTTATTCATTAAAAAGAGTAATTATTTGGTTATTAAATCAAGTGCCGAAAGGTCCATGAAGCATGAAAGCACTAGGCTCACTAGTGAGGTATCTAGCCTAAAACGGAAGCTAGCGCTTAAAAAACAACAGTATGAGCAAACAAAAGCACTCATATTAGAGAGTCCAGAGCTAAAAGATTATTACAATCTTGGCAAGCTTCTTGATGAGCAAAAGGAATTAGAACAGCGTTATGAGCTAATAGTCAGTCAAAGACGCTTATTAAAGGACTCATTAATTACATTTGATGAATATCTCAAACTTTTTGAGTTTTTCCCTGTTATTTTTGAAAAACTTGATGACATGAGCGAGCTGGACCAGCTTTTAAAAATATTCTTCTCTAACTTCATAATTGAACCCATTAAAAAAGACACTTTTAAGGGGTCAAAAGTATCCTATAAACTAAATGAACCCTGGAAAGGGTTCATTGAATCAAATGATTTCGTTTGTGGTGCGGGTAAGGAGACTCTAACTCCTGGCCTCTTCCATGGCAAGGAAGCGCTCTAACAACTGAGCTATACCCGCATGTTGTTCACGATTTATTGTAGCAAAGTCGTGAATGAAATGCAATATTTGGTGGCTCCTCCCAGACTTGAACTGGGGACACAAGGCTCTTCAGGCCTCTGCTCTACCAACTGAGCTAAAGAGCCACAAACTTGCTATTTAATTGTACTAAAGTTGTCGCTATCTGGCAAGGGTGTTATAATTTTATCGAGCGCGGGTGTCGTATAGCGGCTATTATGTGACCTTCCCAAGGTTGAGATGGGAGTTCGACTCTCCCCATCCGCACCAGGAATTATAAAAGCACCCTGTAAAATCGCAGAGTGCTTATTTATTGATAAATGTTCTATTTTTTACCACCGCGGATTGCGTCGATGAGTTCGATAGGGAATAACATCATCGTCTTTTGGCTTGGCTCTGTGGAAATTCGCTCCAAAGTGTTCAATGTTCGTAGATTGATGGCGCCTTGAGTCTTTGCTAGGATTTCTGCGGCCTGGGCTAATGTCTCAGCTGCAGCTTTTTCACCGTCAGCATTGATGATGTTGGCGCGGCGCTCGCGTTCTGCCTCGGCTTGTTTGGCCATGGCACGCTTCATGTCACCAGGAAGTTCGATATTCTGAATCTTAACGTTCTCGACATCGATACCCCATTTGTCGGTTTCGGCATCAACAATTTCCTTGATTTGCTGAGAAATCTCTTCGCGCTTGGCGAGCAAATCGTCCATATCAACATTTCCGGTGACGTCGCGCAGTGCTGCTTGGGCAAATTGGCTAGTCGCGTAAATATAGTTCGTGGTTTCCAACACGGCTTTTGGCGCGTTGATGACTCGGAAATAAACCACCGCATCAACGCCGACCGTGACGTTATCTTTGGTGATGACTTCTTGTTTTGGAACGTCAATTGGAGTTGAACGAATATCGACCAACATCATTGTTTGTAGACCTGGAATGACAACTCTTAATCCTGGTTCGCGAACGCCAGTAAATCGCCCAAGCGTTAAAACCACGCCACGCTGATATTGATTGACAATTTTAATGCCACTAAGTACGTAAAGTCCCGTGAATACTAAAATTATTATTACAAATGCTCCCATTTTTCCTCCTATTTATATAGATCTATTGTAGCATTTTGTGCGAGGAAAGTGTAACGGCGGAGACTTTTTGGCTTTATGGATTTCGCGATATAATGGAAGTATGAGTGATAGTAGGCAGCCACTGGCTGAACGGATGAGGCCGCAGACGCTGGACGAGGTGATAGGGCAGAGTCATTTGCTTGGCGAGGGCGAGTTATTGAGGCGGATTGTTAAGAATGGCGAGCCGGTCAGTTTGATATTGTGGGGTCCGCCGGGAACTGGAAAAACGACGTTGGCGCGGATTATTGCGCGCGAAGTTAAAGCGGAGTTTATTGAGCTGTCAGCAGTTACAAGCGGAAAAAAGGACGTTGAACAAGTGATTGAACACGCCCGTCAAAATTGGAATTTAGGACTCAGGACAATTCTATTCGTTGACGAAATCCATCGTTTCAATAAGGCTCAACAAGACGCGTTTTTGCCGCACGTTGAGAGTGGGCTAATTACTTTGATTGGCGCGACGACCGAGAATCCGAGCTTTGAAGTCATCACGCCGCTATTGTCGCGTTCGCGGGTTTTGGTTCTCCAGCGATTGACAAAAGACGAAATTATATCGGTATTAAAAAGAGCGCTGAAAGTCTTGAAAAAGTCTAAGCAAGTTTCGCCCAAAGCTCTGGACTATTTGGCGGAATTATCGGACGGCGATGCAAGGGTGGCGTTGGGCAATTTGGAATTGGCGCTGAGTTTTAATGAAAAAGTAACGCCGGAAGTGGTTAAGGCGGCGGCTCAGAAGCGGCTTCCGGGCTATGATAAAAAAGGCGATTCGCATTACGATGTGATTTCCGCTTTTATCAAGTCATTGCGGGGCAGTGACGCGACGGCTGCGACGTATTATTTGGCGCGAATGATTGACGCGGGCGAAGATCCGAAGTTTATTGCTCGGCGAATGGTGATTTTTGCGTCGGAAGATATCGGGCTGGCGGGTAATGGTGCGCTGAGCTTGGCAATTGCAACGTTTGAGGCTGTCGAGCGCGTCGGTCTTCCAGAGGCGAAGTATAATTTATTCCATTGCGCTATTGCGTTGGCTCGCAGTCAGAAATCGCGTGAAATTACCGATTTAATGCACGGCGCTTTTGAGTTGGCGCGCAAATATCCGAATTCTCCTGTGCCGTTACATCTCAGAAACGCTCCGACCAAATTGATGAAAGATTTGGGCTATAACAAGGATTACAAATGGCAAGCCGGCTTTAAGCATGACAAAGGATTTTTACCAGAGGAAATTAAGGATGTGGTATAATTGGCATATCAATATTCTTAAAAGGAGAAGTTAATATGCCAAAACAAGAACCTCAGCAGCCGCAATATGCGCCACAGCCTGATCCAAACGCACAATACGGTCCCGCACCACAACCGCAGAATACGCCGTATGAGCAGCAACCAGTCAGCCAGCAATATTTTGCACAGCCTCAAGCAGCGCCAGTGCAATATGTCGTGATGGCGGAATCACTGAAGGGCGTTAAGGGTTGGTTAATGTTCTTTGTTGTTTGTTTTGTTATCGGTAGCCTTGTCAATACAGCAGTGTTTTTCCAGGCAATAATGAATCTTAGCCAGCCAGAAAACGTCATTTCTTTGATATTTTCACCTATACTAGTAGTCTTGGCTATTTGTGCAGTTGTGTTTATAACGATGCAGAAGCGTCTTGGTAAGTGGCTAGCCGTTGCTACGATTGCCACGGCTGGATTGGGCAATGTTGCAAATGCGGTAGTTATATATGCATCCGGAAGGTCAGGGGTAGAAGTTCCAGCATTTATTACCGGAATCGTTACAATGCTAATAGTAGAAGGATTGGTAATCTTGTACTTCTTTGCTTCTCGCCGGGTCAAAGAAACTCTTGTCAACTAATCCCTGTCTGCGTATAAAAATAAACCGCTCCATTACGGGGCGGTTATTTTGTGGTTTACACGACTATTGTTTCGCGGCGCGCTTTCGCTCGTTTGCGTCCAGATATCGCTTGCGAAGTCGTAATGATTTTGGCGTAACTTCCAAAAGTTCATCATCTTCGATAAAGTCGATACATTGCTCCAAGCTAAACTGCGTAAATGGCGTCAATTGTACAGTTCCATCTGATGATTTGGAGCGCATGTTAGTCAAATGTTTGGCTTTACAAACGTTGATTTCGATGTCTTCTTGGCGATTATAGATTCCGACAATCATTCCGGCGTAAACTTCTGTTCCTGGTCCGACCAATAATTCGCCACGGGCTTCGGCTGCTTGCAGGGCGTAAGGTGTTGTTGTGCCAGCCTCAAACGCAATCAAAACTCCATTGCGAGTCTTTGGCAATTTTCCGCCAAGCGGTTGATATCCGTGAGGCAGGGAATTCATAATCACCGTACCTCTGGTGGCGGTCAATAAAATGTTGCGCAGACCAATCAGCGCCCTCGTCGGCAAAATGTAAGTCAGGCGAGCAGCGCCAGCGGTGGTTGTTTCCTGAGATTTCATTTCAGCGTGTCGCGCACCAAGTTCTTGACTGATCGCGCCGATAAATTCGCTTCCAACCTCAATTTGCAACTCTTCAATCGGTTCTTTTTCGACGCCGTCCTCGGTGATTGTAACGACTTGCGGTCGTCCAACTTCAAACTCAAAGCCTTCACGTCGCATGGTTTCAATCAAAACACTCAAGTGCAATTCGCCGCGTCCAGAAATCGTAAAGCCAATTCCGTTTTCCTCAACGCGTAGCGCCACGTTGGTTTCAAGCTCTCGCTTCAATCGGTCGCCAATTTGCCTGGATGTCGTAAACTCGCCTTCGCGCCCTTTCATTGGACTGGTGTTCGGGCCGAGGTACATACTCAAAGTCGGAGCTTCAATGTCAATTGTCGGTAGCGCTTCAGGCTGTTCTTTGTCGGCAATCGTATCGCCAATATGCGCGTCAGCCACGCCAACCAGCGCCACAATGTCGCCAGCAAAAGCTTCGTCAAGTTCTTCGCGATTCAAGCCCCGATAGCCAAAAACTTTCTCAATTCGTGCAGAACCCGCGACTTCACCATTTTTCATCAAACTGACTTGCAAACCGCGCTTAACAGATCCGCGAGCAATTCGCCCAATCGCATATTTCCCCTGGAACGTGTCGTATTGTAAGCTGGTAACAAGTAATTGAAACGCGCCATCTTCTGTCACGTCTGGCGCTGGAATGTCGTTAATAATCGCGTCAAAAATTGGCGTCAAATCCGCGTCTTCGTCGGTGTTTGCAGGAATTTCTTTCCATGATTTTCCGTCGCGTCCGATTGCGTAATAAATTGGATACTGCAATTGAGAATCGTCGGTCGCTAGCTCCAAAAACAGATCGCTCAACTCATCTTCAACTTCGGCAATTCGTCTGGCTGGCTTGTCAATCTTGTTGATAATCACGACAGGCTTCAACCCCAGCTCAAGCGCCTTCGCTAATACGAATTTGGTCTGAGGCATCGGACCTTCCTGCGCGTCCACGATCAGCAGAACGCCGTCAGCCATATTCAAGGTTCGTTCAACTTCGCCAGAGAAATCGGCGTGTCCTGGCGTGTCGATGATGTTTATCTTATAGTCACCGTAAAAAATCGACGTTTGTTTGGCGGTGATGGTGATACCGCGCTCGTGCTCTTGATCGCCGGAATCCATAATCAATTCCTGGCTCATCTCGGCTTGGTTGTCGCGGAATGTTCGCGACTGCTTTAATAGTCCGTCAACCATGGTCGTTTTGCCGTGGTCGACGTGGGCAATAATGGCAATGTTTCGAATCTTGCTAGCGTCCTTCATAAAAATATGGTCTGATATTAACACAGACCTTCCTCTTAATATAAAATTTTACCACGATAAGAGGGAAATAAAAAGAGTGAAAGTTGTGTTTAATGCTTTAACATACTGTAATTTGCTGTTCGTCAAGTTGGTCTTTTGGGAAAATTATCAGCCGAGTTTCGCCGTCGGCTCTATGTAAAATATCTAAATCAGCCATTACTATACCGAGAGCTTGCGTTGCTAATTTAACTTGTGTCGGATTTATTTTTAATTCTTGGCGGGCTAATTTCTTCGCTTTTCTATTATTCGTACAAGCTATTAGCAGTTCGGGATAGTCCGGCATGTCGTCTAACTGAGGTATATACATTCCATAAGCAGGTTCTGTTCGGACGAAATAATTCACGATCTTGTCTTGTCGAATATTTATCCCCCAGCGTCTACGCTCTGCTACTAAAGCTTCATTTCTTTCAAGGTAATCACAGTATATATCCGTATGATGGTTCTCGGGAGATATTATTATGTGTCCAGTCGCCTCCCCGTTTGTAGATAATTCTCGCGAGAATATAACTAATCCAGACGGATGAGGTTCAGTCGCCATATCTATGTCAAGATGAGTTGACGTAACGTAAAAAGACTCCATATTTATACCTAACGTGAAATGGTGGGAAATACAGGGCTCGAACCTGTGACCTCACGAATGTGAATCGTGCGCTCTAGCCAACTGAGCTAATTTCCCGCAATTACATCTGTCGTTTTATTTAACGAACTCGTGATGTGAGCTAATTATAGTTCAGGTTTCAAGTCCTGACAAGTTACGCCGAGTATATTCTATTTACTTTTTATACAAGTGTGATATAAACAAAAGTAGCTTTTGTTGACAAGTTGAGTAAACAAGGAGACTATACGAACGGTGATAATAGGCGCAGAAAAGGTGCTTCCTGAGGGGTCGGAATATCCAGATATGAGTCTATTGTCCCTCGTTGCTGATACGATCATGGCACGTTCCAATACTAATGATTGGGATTGGCAGGTAATGTCACCATTGATGATACCTGGGCTATTTCCACGCGAAGACTACGTGACAAAAAACGATTTAGTATTATGGGCTCAGTCCAATAATTTTCCCCTAGACGATACTTACTCCCGTACTAGTGGTAATGAAGAATGTTTTTTATGCAAGAGCTGTATGGCAAAGAAAAGAATAATTCAATAAAGGAGGGGCTTTATGAATATAACCTACGCCACAACCAACAAATATAAATTAGCTGGGGCAAACCAGGCATTATTGGGGGCGGGTCTAACACTCACAGCTCCCGACAGGGAGCTACCTGATGTACCGGAAATTCAATCAGATAGCCAAGAAGAAGTATCCATCGATAAAGCTCAAAAATACTACGAACTATTAAAGAGCCCACTGGTTGTTATGGATTCTGGACTGTTCATCAAAAGCCTCAAAGGTTTTCCAGGGGTTTATACAAAGTACGCACTTGATACTATCGGCATAGAAAACATAGTAAAATTGCTTAAAGATGACAGAGGGGCGTACACTCAGCGTACGGTTACGTATCTAGATGGACTAGAAATCAAGACGTTTACGTACAAAGTGCATGGTGAATTACTCAGCGAACCACGCGGCGAGAATGGTCGTGACTACGATAAATATTTCAAAGTTGATGGCACAAACAAGACGATAGCTGAGATGAGTGACGATGAAAAGACCGACATGATAGCTGTAGTATGGAAGGAGTTAGCACAGTGGTTGCAACAAAAATAAGTTCAGCAGAGGCGAAACTGATCGACGCCATAATCAGAGAATAGTGAAGACATTAACAGAGATGGCTTAATTGACACGCCAGAGAGGTTTGTTAAACAATCTAGAACCTAATAATATTGACTTTTTTATACAAGTGTGATATAAGTGAAAGTAGCTTTCGTTGATGAGTTGAGTAAATCCTCGTCCGAAAGTGAACTTTGACAGGCAATCGAACACAAGATGAGTTTTTATTTCTTTTTAAGAATCGTTGAGAGGAATGAAATCTCATCTTGTTGTTAAGAGAACAATACTTCGCTGCAGCCCTGCAGTGCGAGAACGTAGATGAGAGACAGAGAAAGGGTACAGAAAATGCAACCTCAGGAGTATACAGAGACCTTGTCTACTATGGTAGGAATTGTCAAGGACGCCTGGAAAGAGCTGAGTGATCTTGCAATGAAGCCCTGTCGTTGGACGGGCGATCATGAGGTTACACGTATCAAAGTCGTATTTCTTGTCGCATCGATTGACACCCTAGTGTACGACTTCACGAATTTCATAGCATACTGTGAGAAAGTTTTGCCTCAAGGCTATTCTTTCTCAAGAGCAAAAGAAGTCGTCTTCGACGGTACTGTTACTATCGGTCTCACACTTAAGGAGCTGAAAGGTTACCTTATTATGTCTGATGAAGAGACCAAGCTCATGGAGAAGATCAACGACGCACTGTTCAGCATAATCCTTGCTGGCCAAGAGCTCACCACGGAGGTGTGATTAGCTCTACATGGCAGGTGATTGTTCTTTTACGATTGCCTGTCATGTAGACTCTGAATTTATGATATTAAAAATCACCCTAACTACGGGTGATTTTCTTATGGTGAAAAATTTCAATTCTTGGTGCGGATGAAAGGACTTGAACCTTCACGCCGTGAGGCACATGCTCCTAAGGCATGCGTGTCTACCAATTCCACCACATCCGCATAACCTGATTATATCAAAACAAATTCTACTTATCAACTGTCCGCGCTTATGCTAAAATTGAAGTAACGTACTAAGGAGGATTGATGAATAAAGTTGCGAAATATTTGAATGAACATCTTAGTGGCGAAGTCGCGTCGCAGGATTTTGCATTAAGCCAAGTTGAGGTTGATAATGGACTTTTGGCGCGCCGACCAGAAATGATTGT
The DNA here is from genome assembly GCA_963516705.1 of uncultured Candidatus Saccharibacteria bacterium. Classification (GTDB taxonomy): domain Bacteria; phylum Patescibacteriota; class Saccharimonadia; order Saccharimonadales; family Saccharimonadaceae; genus Nanosynbacter. The sequence goes on from CAUQBM010000002.1 coordinate 82,105, forward strand.
TCGTGCGGCTAATATGAACGACATCAGGAAAGTGATGCGATTTTGTTCTCAATTGGCAGAGAAAGGTCATGTTTTACCTGTATTTGTTCGTGGTTGTGGCAATGATGAAACTGGCGCAGCGACGAATAAAGGCATTGCAATTGACGAAAAAACGTATATGAATCGTGTGGTTGGTATTGATCCTCGCCAGCAACTGATTCATGTTCAAGCGGGAATTTCTCTTTCGGCAATCAACGCAACTTTGTCTACTCATAAAGGTTTGGGTCTGCCGCGAACTTCATATGTGGCGGAAGAAGGCACAGTTGGTGGCGCAATTAACACGGCTCCGTCCGGAATACTATCTGGCGCGCATGGTCGTTTTGCTGATGCCGTTCAGCAACTTGAAATTGTCCTAAGTAATGGCGACGTGATTCAGACTGGTCGCATATCTCGACGCGAATTGAGTAAGAAAAAAGGCTTATCGACGTTTGAGGGCGAGATTTATCGAGAGATTGACAATTTAATCTCAGATAACGCCGAGCTGATTTCGCAAATGGATCCAGCTTTGCCGGATACGGTTGGATACAGTGGGATTTCTCGGGTGAAGCAAAAAGACGGGTCATTTGACTTGACGCCGCTGTTTATTGGCAGTCAGGGAAGTCTGGGTGTGATTTGCGAAGTTATTATGAAGGCGCAATTTATTCATCCTGAATATTCAGTTGTTGCCGCATCATATAAAAAGTTGTCAGACGCGCAATCAGCCGTGGAATTAGCGATGAAAAATAAGGCGTCGGCGGTGGAAATAATCGACGGGCGATTCTTCCGTCAGGCTGCGGTCGTCGGTAAAATGGTTGAGTGGGCGCCGAAAGAATGCTTTAAGGGTGCGGTGGTTTTGGCTATCTTTGACGACTTTTCTGACAGAGCGCGCAATAAAGCCGCGAAGAAATTGACTAGAAAATTGGAATCATCAGAAGCAATTGACATAAAAACTCTGCACTTGGAAGAGCAGGATTTGTTTAGCCTGCACTCTGTTTTGGCTTTGGCGGAAACTCCAAGCGAGCCGCATATGATTACGCCGCGTGTTTTCTCTGGGATTTTAATGGCACCAGAAAAGATTGACAGTTTCCTCAGCGAGTTGAAGTCGCTGGAATCTAAGTACGGCATGGATTTGCCAGTTTTTGTTGACTTTTCAAGCGATTATATTTCTCTGCATCCGACGTTTGATAGTAAAAAGGTGAGTGAACGCCAGAAGATTCTTCAGTTGTTGGCGGAAATTTCTCAGATTGTTGATAAGTATGAAGGTTCTTTTGCGGGCTTTGGTGGTGACGGAAGATTGAAGGCTAACTTTATCTATAAAAATCTGCCAGATGATGAAAAACAATTATACGCGAAGGTGAAAAAAATCTTTGATCCAGCTGGAATTTTTAATCCAGGAATTAAGGTGGAAGCTCAGCCAAAGGAATTGGCAGCGGAATTAAACGCGTGGTGTAAGCTTCGTAATCAAGCTTGATACTGAGTGAGAATTGGGCTATAATTGACGCGTAGCCCATGCGGATGTGGCGGAATTGGTAGACGCGCTAGCTTCAGGTGCTAGTGTACGCAAGTACGTGAAGGTTCAAGTCCTTTCATCCGCACCAA